>JAQUZH010000165.1 GCA_028691445.1 Bacteroidales bacterium
CTTTGAAAAAGCAAATCAGATTCTCGGTTTTCGTATCACAGACCTTATGTTTGAAGGAACGATGGAAGACCTTCGTCAGACCAAAGTAACACAACCCGCGGTATTTCTCCATTCAGTTATTCTAGCCAAGACACTTGGACAATCTTTTCAGCCAAACATGGTGGCAGGTCACTCGTTGGGTGAGTTTTCTGCATTGGTAGCTGCCGGAGCACTCAGTTTTGAGGATGGTCTGGTACTTGTGTCCAAACGTGCGATGGCGATGCAAAAAGCCTGTGAAATTCAACCTTCTACCATGGCAGCCGTATTGGCTCTGGATGATGTGAAGGTCGAAGAGATCTGTGCTGCCATTGATGGAGTAGTGGTGCCTGCTAATTACAACTGTCCTGGACAGCTGGTTATCTCGGGAGATATTCCTTCTGTAGAGGCTGCTTGTGAGCAGATGCTTGCAGCTGGAGCCAAACGCGCTTTGAAACTGCCTGTGGGTGGTGCGTTTCACTCCCCATTGATGGAGCCTGCCCGCATCGAATTGGCAGAAGCGATTGAAGCGACAGAATTTCATGCCCCTATCTGTCCGGTGTATCAAAATGTGGACGCCAAACCTCAGACAGATCCTGCAGTAATCAAGGCAAATCTACTGAAGCAACTCACCTCTCCGGTTCGTTGGACACAGTCTGTTCAGAACATGATTGCTGATGGTTGCGACACTTTTATTGAAGTGGGCCCAGGTGCTGTGCTTCAGGGATTAGTAAAGAAAATCAATAAAGAAGTAGTAGCTGAAGTTGCCACTCTTTAAGAAGTATACCCTTCTATCAGAACGAGGAGTCTTTTTTCAAAGGCTCCTCGTTGTATTTATGACTCTGGTGTATTTCTTTCCACCTCTTTGTCCTCTATCTCTTCTACCGGTATGGTCTCTGATACAGGCACATTTGTGTCGATATATTCGCTACGGTAGGTTTTGAGCAACAAAAGGAAAACAGAGAGGAGAGACGGACCAAAGATGATTCCCCAGAAACCAAACAAAGATAGTCCGAAAATGACTCCCAATACTGTAATGAGCGGATGTACATCGGCGATTTTTTTCATCAGAATAAAGCGGAACAGATTATCCACATTCGTAATGACCAGTCCGCCGTAGGCAAGCAATCCGATACCCATCCATGTGTAACCCGTAGCTATCATGTAAATAGAGAGTGGTAGCCATATCACTGTCGTTCCAACGATAGGGATGATACTGAAAAAGCCGGTCAGAATACCCCAAAAGAAAGGATTACCCACACCAAAAATCAAGTATCCCACTATGGCAAAGCAACCTTGCACGGTCATCATCAACGGGATACCGATTGAGTTGGCGTAGATCATGTTGAAGGATTCATTCGTGAGCATTTTTCTGTTTTCATCAGAAAGCGGAAGAAAATCGGTAAAAATGTTCTTATAAGAGTCATCTGCCGTCATCATAAAATAGAGCACAAAGAACATCATAAACAGATTAGCTATCACACTGTAGGTCATATTAAACACATCAGTCACAATGTTGGTGAGTGCGGTGGCTGTCTTGGTAATGATATCTTCCGGGATGATGTTATAGCCCGTAATCTCCTTTGCTTTTTGCCGGATCACATCTATACCTTCTGTGATCTGAATGTTTTCTATCTCAGAGAGCTTGATGACTATTTGGTTAAAGAGTAACCACAATATGGCCGTAAGCACTAGTGAGACTGCAATCATAAGTGAGATAGCAGAGAGGCCCTTTGGCCATTTCCAACGGTTGACCATCGTACTGAAAGGTCTTTTCAAAAGGACATTGCAGGTGATTGCCCCAAGAAATGAACTGACAAAGAAAGATAACTCTCTGATGAATAATGAGGCCAATCCGATGAGCAACAGTAAAAATAAAACCTGTTGCATCATTATATTCTGATTCTTTACTTCCATAGTTGTCGTTCTGGTAAATTATTTTCAAACATACATAAAAAGATTGGAATCAACATAATGGTCTATCCAAAAAGAAGAACCTTCTCCCTTATTTCTTCTCAATAATTAAGCAAACCCATTTCGTGGTACTAGAATAATCGGTATATTTGCTGAATCAATGAACGCAAACAGATATGCAACCACTTGCTGAAAGAATACGCCCCACATCTCTATACGATTATATCGGACAAAAACACCTTGTAGGTGAAGGTGCAGTGCTTCGAAAAATGATTGAAGGAGGACGACTCTCTTCGTTCATCCTCTGGGGGCCTCCCGGTGTGGGTAAAACGACACTGGCACGTATCATTGCCAATACGTTGCAGACGAACTTCTTCAGTCTGAGTGCAATCAACTCAGGAGTGAAGGATGTGCGTGAGGTTATTGACACTGCCCGCAAACAGCAGTTCTTCCAGTCTGCCAGTCCGATACTTTTTATTGATGAGATCCATCGTTTCAGCAAAGCACAGCAGGACTCTCTGTTGGGTGCAGTGGAAAGTGGCATTGTGACGTTGATTGGTGCGACTACAGAAAACCCTTCTTTCGAAGTCATTCGTCCCTTGCTCTCCCGCTGTCAGGTCTATGTGCTTAAATCGCTTGGCAAAGATGAACTGCTTCAACTGATGCATCATGCACTGGAAACAGATATAATACTCAAACAGAAGAATATTGTAGTGAAGGAACAGGAAGCAATCCTTCGTTATTCGGGTGGTGATGCACGCAAATTGCTCAATATCCTTGATCTGGTGGTAAGTGCAGCGGAAAGTGATGAGGTGGTGATTACCGACGATATCGTTGTTGAACGGTTGCAGGCCAATCCGATGGCTTATGATAAAGAGGGAGAGATCCATTACGACATTGTTTCTGCTTTTATCAAAAGTATCCGTGGCAGCGATCCTGACGCGGCAATCTATTGGTTGGCTCGTATGGTAGCCGGGGGAGAGGATCCTACCTTTATTGCCCGTCGATTGGTTATCTCCGCAGCCGAAGACATCGGACTTGCCAACCCTAATGCGCTTCTTATTGCCAATACCTGTTTTGATACTTTGCAGAAGATCGGATGGCCCGAAGGACGTATCATTCTGGCCGAAACGACCATCTATCTGGCAACCTGTGCAAAGAGTAATTCCGCCTATAATGCGATTAATGATGCGTTGGCACTTGTGGAGCAAACCGGTAATCAACCGGTTCCATTGCACTTACGCAATGCGCCGACCCAACTGATGAAAGAACTGAACTATGGCGCCGGCTACAAATATTCCCATGATTTTCCCAATCACTTTGTCAAACAGCAATTTCTTCCCGATGAACTCAAAGGTAAGGTCTTGTGGAAACCACAGGAGAACGCTTCCGAAGCGAAGATCAAAGAGATTATGAATAAGCTGTGGGAGGGACGTTACAAGTAACAGGGCGAGTCACACATCACGTCAATCGGCAAGCAACGCCCCTTAAGTCACAACTTACTATTTGTCAAAGAACCAGTTCCTGTACATCACCAAACTTGTCATATCCGGTAACGATGACTTTGTCGCCGGGTTTTAATCCTTCGAGAATTTCATACTGCAGCGGATTCTGACGACCGATCACAATCTTTTGTCTCACCGCTTTATCACCGGAGGGTGTCAGCTTAAAGATCCATTCTCCACTTGTTGCCTGAAAGAAGTTCCCTTTCGGGATAACCAACACCTGTTCGGGTTGTCCCAATTCTACTTGTACCCGGTAGTTTTTGCCGATGCGTACATTGTCAGGCATGCTGTCGTTAAACACAAGATCGATGTCAAACATCCTGTCTTTTACCTCCGGTACAACTTTTGTAACGTGCACCGCGAACTTCTTTTCCTGATAGGTGATTGAGCCTGGAAGTCCATTTGTAAATCTATCTATATAAAATTCACTCAATGAAGTACGTATCTTAAACTGATCCAGTACTTTAATCTCACCAATACTCTCACCAGTGCCTATTTGCTGTCCGGGCACCACATTGACAAAGCTCAACTGACCACTGTAAGGAGCTCTGATCACCAGTTCGCCGATACGCTCGTTGGAACGAAGATACTTTTTCTCAGCCCGCAGCTGATCATCCATTAGCAGCTGTCTGTTGATGATTGTCATGGCGGAGTCATGGCGCAAACTCTCCAACTGGAGAGCCGTGCTCTTCAGGTTGTATTCATAATCATCCTGTGAAACCTCCAGTTGCGCCTTGCTCTTCACACCCATCTTAAACTCTTCTTTGTCGAGTTCAAAACTCTTACGCAGACGGCTCAGTTCGTAGCTAGCCTTCATCGTCTGTTGTTTCAGGTTCAGACTCTTCTGTTCCATCTCCAGTTCCTTCTCCTTATAGCTCATAACAGTCTTGTGCCACTCATCCTGCTGATCTTCAATCTCTCTGAGAAGATCCGGATTGTCCAGCACCAGGATGGTGTCGCCAGTCTGAAGCATGGTTCCCTCTTCAGCGACGATCTGCTTCACACTGCCCCTTTCCCTCGCATTCACCCGAATGGTAAGGATCGGCTGTATGATACCCTCCACATCCACGTATTCCATAAACTTGTCACTCACTGCTTCCCCGATTTTCACCTCCTCACTGTCGATACGGAGTTTGGCAGGACCCAGCGATGCGATGATCATGTAAACGAGCAGCGCTACCAACAAGGTTGCTCCGGCGATATGAAATTTATATTTCACGTAAAACTTCTTTTTGGGAATCTGTATATCCATGTTTGATCGCGTTTATAAAGTTACTGTTTATTGAGTAAGATGAGCCATTCATCAGTAAGAGGCGTGTCATGTTCGAAGTCATGTAAAGTCATGCTTCGGAGCGTGTAATACAATCCCCAGTAGGAAGCGATAGCACTGGTATAAGCCTTCTGCTTGGAATCTTTGCCGGCGATTGCCGCGTTGAGGTCGAGAATGGTTGACTTGCCCAACAGATAGAGTCTTTGTGTCACCTCATGATGTCTCTGAGCAGTTTCAGCTGTCTTTGCGGCAATTCGAATCATGTTCGCCTGCAAATTAAACTGCCATACCAGCCGTTGTACATTCTGTTCGATGTTGTTTTTCTGCTGTTCATTTTTCACTCTTGTCAGATCCAGTTCCGACTGAGCCACCTTGATCTTTCCCCGTCCCAGACCCCAATCGAGAAGAGGTATGGAGACACCAAGCTGCACATACTGTTGCTGAGCCAGATCTCTGTAGGAGGTGTTGATATCCTCTGATGTTCGTGTCAGACCAAACTGAGCATACACGTCCATCTTCAAACCGTTATTTGCCTTTTGATATGCCACATTACTTTCACTCTGCAATTCATTGAGATGTAAGCTTGCGATATCCGGACTGTTAGTTAAGGTAAGAGCCATTACTTTTTCTTCTTCAATCTGCATGGCAGGTACCATGGAATCCACCACCAGTTTGAGTTCACGATCCTCTTGCAGCCCAAGGAAGGAGCGGAGCTGTTGCTGAAAATAGTTTACGTTTGCCTCCGCCTTAATAACATCCGTCTCGCTCTGCAATTTATTGATCTCCAGTTGGAGCAACTCATTATCAGCAATGGTTCCGATATTATAACGCCCCTGTGCAAAGCGATAGAGGGTATCCGCATTTGCCTGATTCTTATGAGCCGTGTTCAGATCGGACAATGCATCAGCCAGGTTGAAAAAGTAATTGCAAGCTTGTGAAGCCACCAGTTCCATTGTCTCCACATAACTCTTTTTCGCCTTCTCGAAATAAAGAGGTTCGGTTTTCATACTCCATTTCAAGGAGTTATAGCCGAAGAGATCTTGTGAGAAACCGATCAATACCGGTGTCGAATTATACGAATGAGTATTGTCACTGAATTCATCGGCACGTTGCAGTTTAGATTTGACAAACAAACTCCCACCAGTCAGTGGAATACTCTGGTTGACCGTCAATGTAGCATCCACATACATCTCATCCTGCATCACAAACTTTGACTTCCCACTTTCCAGAGTTATCCGGTTTTCACTATGCG
>JAQUZH010000011.1 GCA_028691445.1 Bacteroidales bacterium
ATTCCCGCAATGTTAGTGGGTAGTGATGGATTCGAACCACCGAAGGCGAAGCCAGCAGATTTACAGTCTGCCCCATTTGGCCACTCTGGTAACTACCCGTTCTCTAACGGCGGTGCAAAAGTAGTGATTATTTTCTATTCTGCAAACAATTGTGACATTATTATTGCAGTAATCGCTCCTTCTACCCCTTTATTTCCATGTATTCCCCCTGCGCGGTCTTCTGCCTGCTCCATGGTGTTGGTGGTGATCAGCCCAAAAATGAACGGAATATTGTATTTCATATTGAGATTGGCAATGCCTTGTGTCACTCCTTGACAGACATAATCAAAGTGGGGAGTGTCGCCGCGAACTACGCAACCCAGTACAACTACGGCATCTACTTGGGAACGTTCTGCCATCTGCCGGGCAGCAAAGACGAGTTCGAAACTACCGGGCACATGTTTTACGATGATATCTTCCGGATGCACTCCGTGTTCGGTGAAGGCACCGATCGCTCCATCCAATAGTTTGAAGGTGATGTCACTGTTCCAGTCTGCTACGACGATGCCAAAACGTTTTCCTTCTACATTGGGTACAGACGTCTTGTCATATGTTGATAAGTTGTGGTATGATGTTGCCATTTTGCTTGTTTTGTTTAAATAAAAAAAAGCTGCTTGGATGATGTAAGCAGCTTTTTCTGTGTGTGAATAGGGCTTACTTCTGAGCCTTAACTCTTTCAATATATTTGTCCATCTCAATGCCTTCAGCTGTGTTGAGATATTTTTCTTTGATCGTTGTATAGGCCTGCAACGCTTTGTCATAGTTTTTCAACTTTTCATAAGCAAGACCTGCTTTCTTCAAACTGATCGGAGATACAATGTTATTGTCTGCTTTGGCTGCTGCCTTTTCAAAATAGGTCACAGCTTCTTCATAGTTCTCCATGTCTGAATAACAATCGCCCAAGGCAGAAAGTACGGCTGGAGCAATCATATCATCTCCACCGCTGAATTTCTTCAGATATTTGATCGCGTCTTCATTCTTTCCCATCTGATGAAAACACAATCCGGCATAGGCATTCGCCAGATTAGCTGCGTCTGTACCGCTATAATCGTCAATGACACCGAGGAAACCGACACATTTGAGTCCGTCGCCATTCAAAGCCAAATTCAAAGAGTCTTTTGCAAAATAGTTCTCAGCCGGAAAGAGGGCAATCTGTGCCTTCTTTTCTCTCGGTATAGAGTAAAAGTGACGTACTCCGATAAAACCGGCTACGACTAATACGATAATACCCAATCCTGCCAACAATTTGTTTTGATTCTCTTCAATGAAAAGCTCTGTGCGAGACAACACTTTTTCTACATTCTCGATCTGAGATTCGCCTTTTAGCGGCTTTTTTTCGTCTGACATATCTGTATTCTTTTTTTTCCTGTTAAGGTCGCAAAAGTAATTTATTTTTCAAACACCAACAAACTTTGACGAACAAATCAATCTATTTAAGGAATTTCTTCTGAACATGGAGGCGGTTGGTTGCTTTATTTGTACTACTTTTGCGATATGATGACAACATCTGCAATGCGAAAGATACGATTATAGTATGATACTCAACCGACTCTCAATTGTCAATTACAAAAATATTCATGAAGCCGAACTTCTGTTTTCGCAAAAACTGAATTGCTTCTTTGGTGATAATGGAATGGGGAAAACCAATCTCCTGGATGCACTCTACTATCTCTCTTTCTGCAAAAGTCAGACGAATCTTCCGGATTCTCAAAATATCCTTCATGGCGAGGACTTTTTTGTCATTCAGGGTATGTACGATTTTGATGGCAAAGAAGAGGAGATCTATTGCGGACTGAAACGCAAACAGAAAAAACAGTTCAAACGGAATAAAAAGGAGTATGAAAAGCTTTCTGATCATATTGGTACAATACCACTGGTCATGGTTTCTCCGGCCGACGCTGCTTTGATCTTAGGAGGAAGCGAGGAACGGAGAAAATTTATGGATCTGGTGATTGCCCAGTATGACAAAGCGTATATGGGAGCACTGATCAGCTACAACCGTGCGCTGGCGCAACGTAACGCGCTGCTCAAAGAGGGTGGATCGGGTGATCATACGCTCTATGAATTGTGGGAAGAGGTAATGGATAGCGCTGGGAGGGTTATCTATCTGGGGCGTTGTCGTTTTCTGGAAGAGTTTATCCCTGTATTCAGGGAGTATTATAAATATGTGTCGGGCGATGCGGAAGAGGTGTCGCTGGACTATTCGTCGCATCTGAGCGAAGGAGAGTTGCTTCCCATGCTGGAAGCGACACGGGAACGCGACAAACTGATTGGCTTTTCTACTAAAGGAGTGCACAAAGATGATCTCGAGATGCTTCTGGATACCTATCCGATCAAGAAAATCGGTTCGCAGGGACAAAACAAGACCTACCTGATCGCTCTGAAGCTGGCCCAGTTTGAATTTCTGAAACGAATCGGACATACGACTCCGATCTTATTGCTGGATGATATCTTTGACAAACTGGATGCGCATCGGGTCGAACAGATCGTCCATCTGGTGGCCGGTGATCAGTTTGGACAGATCTTTATCACGGATACCAACCGGAAATACCTGGATGAGATACTGGCTGCCTGTAATCAGGACTACCTGATCTTCCGGGTACAAAACGGAGAGGTTGCTGAACTGGAAAAAGGAGCGATACCATGAGAAAAAGAAAAGCACAGCCTCTGCAGGATATACTGAAAGAGCTGCTCTCTGAACAGCATCTCGACTTGCATCTGAATGAAATGGAAGTGGTTCGCGTCTGGCCCGAAGTGGTCGGACCGGCTGTCAATAACTATACGACCAACCTTTATGTACGTAACCGTACGTTGTATGTGCAGTTGTCTTCTTCGGTACTGCGCGGCGAATTGCTGATGTATCGTCAGCAATTGATTCAAAAACTGAATGCTAAAATCGGAGATGCGGTGATCAGCCAGATCATCTTCCAATAAAATAGCCCTACATGACAACGCCACAAGATTATCTAAAGCATTATTTCGGTTATCATTCATTTCGTCCGTATCAGGAGGAGATCATCCGTCATACATTGGAAGGAAAAGATTCAATCGTGCTGATGCCGACTGGCGGAGGCAAATCGGTCTGCTTTCAGATTCCGGCTCTGATGATGGAGGGCACGGCCATCGTAATCTCACCACTGATCGCTCTGATGAAAGATCAGGTGGAGGGTCTGATTGAGAATGGTATCGCTGCGGCTTTTCTGAATAGTTCGCAAAAAGCGTCGGAATCGGAAAAGGTGAAGATTGATATTCTCTCCGGACAGATCAAACTCTTGTATGTGTCGCCGGAGCGGTTTCTCGGCGAACTGGATTCGCTTTTCTCCCGATTGAAGTTCTCCTTTATCGCAATTGATGAAGCACATTGTATCTCGCAATGGGGTCACGACTTCCGACCGGAATATACGCAACTGGGGATGATTAGGGATCGTTTTCCGAAACTGCCGATCATCGCGTTGACTGCCACTGCTGACAAGATAACTCGGGAGGATATCCGCACCCAACTGAGACTTGAGAATGCACAGTTGTTTCTTTCCTCTTTTAACCGTCCTAACCTCTCGCTCTCAGTGGTTAGCGGAGCGACCAAAAAGGTAAAACAAAAGATGATCACCGACTTCATCGCCAAACGAAAGAATCAGAGTGGCATCATCTACTGTATGAAGCGCAACACCGTCGAACAGGTGGCCGAGGAACTGTGCCTCAAAGGGATTGCAGCGGCTCCTTATCATGCGGGTATGAATGCAAAGAGAAGAGATGAGGTTCAGACGGATTTTATCAATGACTCGATTGATGTGATTGTGGCGACCATTGCTTTTGGCATGGGTATCGATAAATCGAATGTACGTTGGGTCATCCATTACAATCTGCCCAAAAGTATGGAAAATTATTACCAGGAGATTGGTCGGGCAGGTAGAGATGGCTTGCCGTCTGATACGTTCTTATTCTATTCTGTTGGCGATTTGATCTTGCTGCGCAGCTTTGCGGATGAGAGCGGACAGCAGGAGATCAATCGAATGAAGCTGAAACGGATGCAGGAATTTGCTGAATCGGGAATCTGCCGGAGAAAGATCTTGATGAGCTATTTTGGTGAGACGATGGAAGAGGAATGTGGAAACTGTGATGTCTGCAAGAATCCGCCGGAACGGTTTAATGGAACGGTGCTCGTCCAAAAAGCGCTTAGCGCCATCAAACGTACTGATGAGAAGATCGGTTTTCGCATGCTGGTCGATATACTACGGGGCTCTTCGCGTGCCGAACTGTTTCAGGAAGGTTATCACACCCTGAAGACCTATGGGGTGGGAAAAGATGTTTCCTACCAGGAATGGACTGCCTATTTCCTCCAGATGCTCCAACTCAATTGTCTGGAGGTTGCCTATAACGAAGGTTCTGTCGTGAAGATTACTCCGTTTGGAGAAGAGGTGCTGTATGGCAAAAAAGAGGTGTTTCTCTACAAACCACGTCCGTATGAGGCTGCCGCTAAAGAGAAAAAAGGTGGAAAGAAAACAGCAACCTCCCCTATCGCTTCTCAAAGTACGGAAGAGGATCTGTTTGACCAGTTGAGGGCGCTACGAAAAGTGATTGCTCAGGAAAAGGGAGTGCCGGCTTATCTGATCTTCTCCGATAAAGTGCTGACTGAGATGGCTAATCTGAAACCAATGGATCGCAAATCGTTTGGTGAAATCAGCGGGGTCGGAATTGTCAAATCGGATATGTATGCGGATCGTTTCACACGCCTGATCCGCACGGTTATGGAAAGAAGATAGCCTTTCTCTCTTCTTTTCTCTGATCCTCTCTGCTGTGGAACTCTCCAAAATATTGTATAAATGTTTTCGTATATCACCCAAAAGAACTACTTTTGTTTGCTTCATTAAAGCAGATGCTGATGAACAAACAACGGAATGGAGAAAGCAAAAAAGATACTGAATAGTTATTTGTCGACTCACAAACTACGCAGGACTCCTGAAAGGTATAAGATCCTGGAATATATTTATTCACGGAATAGACACTTTACAATAGAAGATCTGCAAAACTGGGTGGAGGACGAAAAGCTATTTATCAGCAGGACGACTCTTTACAACACAATTAAACTGTTTTTGGATTGCCACCTCGTAGTAAGGCATCCGATTATGAATGGCGCATGCAGATACGAGCGAATGCTCTGTCCGCAGAATATATATAAAACGGTGTGCCTGACTTGTGGGGAGGAAAAAGAGTTTAAAGATCCGGTCGTCGCGAAAACCATGAATGCAAAGCAACTGAAAAGGTTTCTTGTGCAAAATCACAGCGTCTATTTATATGGTATCTGCGAAAAGTGCAGAAGGGCGCAGAACAAACTGAAAATAATTGATTAGAATAACCATAACAAACAAAAAAAATGAAAGTAGATGTATTGTTAGGCTTGCAATGGGGAGACGAAGGAAAAGGGAAAGTCGTCGATGTATTGACTCCGAATTATGATGTCGTGACCCGTTTTCAAGGTGGACCTAATGCCGGACATACGCTGGAATTCAATGGAGAGAAATATGTGCTCCGCTCTATTCCTTCCGGAATATTCCAAGGGAATAACGCAAATATCATCGGTAATGGAGTTGTCCTCGATCCGGTCTTGTTTAAGGCAGAGGCTGAAGCTCTGGCTGCTTCCGGACACGATCTGACAAAAAAACTATTCCTTTCGAAGAAAACTCACTTGATACTGCCTACTCACCGCTTGCTTGATGCTGCGTATGAAGCTGCTAAAGGAAACGACAAAGTGGGTACGACCGGCAAGGGTATCGGACCGACTTATACTGACAAGGTGAGTCGCAACGGACTTCGTATCGGTGACTTATTACAAGGCTTTGATTCCAAATTTGCTGCTGCTATTGCTCGTCATGAGGTAATTTTGAAAAGTCTGAACTTTCAGTACGATCTGAAACCATTGGTCAATGAATGGTTGGAGGCAGTGGAATATCTGAAAAATTTCGCCCTTATCGATAGCGAACATGTCATTAATAACTACCTGAAAGAGGGGAAAAAGGTATTGGCTGAGGGTGCTCAGGGTACCATGCTGGATATTGACTTCGGCTCTTATCCGTTTGTCACTTCTTCCAATACAATCTGTGCGGGAGCCTGCACCGGTCTGGGCATCGCCCCAAATAGGATTGGAGAGGTCTATGGTATCTTCAAAGCTTATTGCACTCGTGTGGGAGCGGGTCCTTTCCCTACGGAGCTCTTTGATGAAACAGGAGAAACGATCTGTAAGAACGGAAATGAATATGGCTCGGTGACGGGACGTAAACGTCGTTGCGGATGGATCGACCTGGTGGCCCTGAAATATGCCATCATGATCAATGGAGTTACCAAACTGATTATGATGAAAAGCGATGTACTTGATGCGTTTGAAACCATCAAGGCTTGTGTCGCTTATAAGATTGAAGGTGAAGAGGTGACAGAATTTCCGTATGAGATTTCTGATAAGACAGAGCCTGTCTACGTGGAACTGCCCGGTTGGAAGTGCGATATGACGAAAATGAGCGACGAGGATGAGTTTCCGGAAGAGTTTAATGCCTATTTGTCGTTCCTCGAAGAAGAGTTGGAAGTGCCTATTAAGATTGTTTCTGTTGGTCCGGACCGCGAACAAACTGTCATCCGTTACACGGAAGAATAACAAGTTTTGTCAGTATTGTACTACTGGCAGAAGGTTTGTCGCATGGAGGATATAAACTAACAGAAAACAACTATGACTTTTTGGATTTTAATTATTGCGCTCGGTATCGCAGGTTTCGCTGTACAGTCTGTACTGAAACGTAAATTTACCGAATACTCTCGTATACCTTTGAGCAATGGAATGACAGGACGGGATGTGGCGATGAAAATGCTGAATGACAGTGGCATCTATGATGTGAAGGTAATAAGTACTCCCGGAGAGCTGACCGATCATTATAACCCGGCCAACAAAACGGTCAACCTGAGTGAAGGTGTCTACTTGAGCAATAGTGTCGCTGCGGCGGCAGTAGCAGCTCATGAATGTGGTCACGCTGTGCAACATGCCAGATCGTATGCTTTTTTACAGATGCGTTCTAGATTAGTACCGGCTGTCAGCTTTGCATCAAAATGGGTGACTTGGGTCATTCTTGGTGGGCTGTTTTTGATGAACTCGTTCCCTACCCTGATCTGGATTGGTATCGGATTATTTGCCGTAACAACTCTGTTTACGATTGTAACGCTGCCAGTCGAGATTAATGCAAGCAGCAGGGCTTTGGCTTGGCTTCGTACAGCAGGTGTCACGAATTCGCAGATTCATGGTAAAGCACAGGATGCTTTGAAATGGGCGGCCTATACGTATGTTGTCGCTGCGATCAGTTCGATAGCTTCCCTGCTTTATTATGTGATGATTGCCATGGGTGGCGGCAGTAGTGACGATTAATCTACCGTCTGATAAAGAACCGCAAAAAAGAGAGGAGCTGACGTCTTATGATGTCAGCTCCTCTCTTTTTGCGGCTAGGAGTGAAATATTACTTTTTCGCGGTTTTCTCTGCCAGTTTATCTTTCATCTCTTGCATCAGCGTACTGATTGTCTCTTTCACTGTCGAAAGCTTTTGAGCACGATAGGCGTTTGATCCACAAAATGCATATCCATTCTCCATGTTTCCTTTAAACGCATTGTACAATGCAAGCATGATACAGTAAGGGCTCTTACTGATATCACAGGTCTTAATGCAATGGAAAGGACATGACTTGGGTTGTGTGACTCCATCTCTTACACGTTGAATAAACTTATTGAAGATCGCTCTGCCCGGCATGCCGACAGGACTGTCGATAATCTCGATCTGACTTTCAGAAGCGTCAAGATAGGCTTGTTTGAATTCGGGAGAGGCATCACATTCTTCTGTTGTCACGAAACGAGTGCCCATTTGTACTCCTTCTGCTCCAAGTTCGATAAAGCGAGCGATATCCTCACCGGTATAGACTCCTCCGGCAGCAATGACCGGAATGTGTTGGTGATATTTCTCTTCAATCAGTCTGACTTCTTCCACAACTTGGGGAATAATTACCTCAAGAGAGTAGTTTACATCATCCAACTCCGCTTTTTTGTATCCGAGATGCCCTCCGGCTTTTGGACCTTCTACAACGATCGCGTCCGGAAGATAATCATAGTTTGTTTTCCACTTTTCACAGATAAGTTTGGTAGCACGTGCAGAAGAAACAATAGGAACCAACTTGGTAACACTGTCCTTGGTCTGAAACTTTGGCAAATCCAATGGTAAACCTGCGCCGGAAAAGATGATATCTGCTTTTTCCGCGATGGAGGTTTTTACCATATCTGAGAAGTTGGTCATCGCAACCATGATGTTTACTCCGATTACACCTTTCGTTTTAGCACGTGCCTTCGCCAGCTCTTCCTTGAGACCGGCAATGCATGAGTTTTGAAAGTTATCTGAGAGGTTCCTGTACAGCAGACCAAGTCCGGCACAGGATATGACTCCTACTCCTCCTTCATTGGCAACTGCTGATGCTAATCCGGAGAGAGAGATCCCAACCCCCATACCGCCTTGAATAATAGGCACATTGAGGGATAAATTTCCAATCTGTAATGATTTCATTTTATTTAATATTAAAGACGGGACAAAAGTACGACTTATTCTCATTTCAAAGTCATTTTCATACAACTATTTTGCACAGTAACGAATAATGTGTGCATTTTATGAGATTATGCCGGCTCTTTTGAGGAGATTTATAACAGTTCCATTTAAATAATGCAGCATTTTGTACTACCTTTGTCGCTCGAATTTAACAAAATATGAATATGGCACAAACCCCATCCATTCCAAAGGGCACCAGAGACTTCTCTCCGGTGGAAATGGCAAAACGTAACTATATTTTCAATACGATCCGTGAGGTTTTCGACTTGTACGGCTTCCAACAGATCGAAACTCCGGCTATGGAGAACCTGTCTACATTGATGGGGAAATATGGAGAAGAAGGCGACAAACTGCTGTTCAAAACACTCAACTCGGGTGACTTCTTATCGGATGTGACTAATGAGGAGTTGCTGGATCGGAGCATCTCTAAACTTACCAATAAAATCTCAGAGAAAGGGCTGCGTTATGACCTGACCGTTCCTTTTGCGCGATATGTTGTGATGCATCGCAATGATATCACATTCCCTTTCAAACGTTTTCAGATTCAACCGGTATGGCGGGCTGACCGTCCTCAAAAAGGCAGATACCGCGAGTTTTATCAATGTGACGCCGACGTGGTTGGTTCGGATTCGCTGCTGAATGAAGTCGAACTGGTGCAAATGATCAATGAGGTGTTTCATCGTCTGAAGATTAATGTATGTATCAAAATAAATAACCGGAAAATATTATCGGGTATCTCTGAAATCATCGGAGAGGCTGATAAGATTGTGGATATCACGGTGGCGATTGACAAACTGGACAAGATTGGTCTGGAGAACGTGAAAGCTGAACTTGCTGCGAAAGGTATTACGGCGGAAGCGATCCAAACATTGGAACCGATCTTACAGTTGGCCGGGTCCAACCGCGAAAAGTTGGCCGTACTCAAAAAAACACTTGCGTCTTCTGAAACTGGAATGAAGGGTATTGAGGAGATCGAGTATATTCTGGATACATTGGAGCAGGTGCAGATTGCATCAGACTTCGAACTGGATCTGACACTTGCTCGGGGACTGAATTATTATACCGGTGCTATCTTTGAAGTAAAAGCGAAAGATGTACAAATCGGAAGTATCAGCGGCGGTGGCAGATATGATAATCTGACCGGGGTCTTTGGCTTGGACAATGTATCGGGCGTGGGTATCTCTTTTGGTGCGGATCGTATTTATGATGTTTTGAATCAGTTGAATCTCTTCCCGGCTTCGTCTGTAAGTTCAACGCAGCTCTTGTGCGTAAACTTTGGTGAAAGTGAAATGAAATTCTTACTGCCGATTGTTTGTCGGCTTCGTGAAGCGGGAGTCCGTACCGAAATCTATCCGGAAGCAGGAAAGATGAAGAAACAGATGACGTATGCTAACAATAAAAATATTCCCTTTGTTGCCATCGCAGGAGAAAATGAGATGAAGGAAGGGAAAGTCATGCTGAAAGATATGACCAGCGGCGAACAAAAGCTGGTTAGTCCGGAAGAAATGATTGAAAAACTTCGCTAATCGTATTATTCTATATAAATAAAAGCGGGCTCTCCTTCATAGGTTAGCCCGCTTTCTTTATTCTTTTATTCCTGGTAATACACCCGTTTGACACGGTTGGAAATGGAGGTTATGACTTCATAGGGGATCGTCCCAAGT
Source organism: Bacteroidales bacterium (assembly GCA_028691445.1). Classification (GTDB taxonomy): domain Bacteria; phylum Bacteroidota; class Bacteroidia; order Bacteroidales; family JAQUTK01; genus JAQUTK01. The sequence continues at coordinate 10,322 of JAQUZH010000011.1, forward strand.
TTATCAGCCAGTTCGGCAACAGACTGCTCCTCGCCAAAGACAATGACTGGATCGCCTTCACGGGCCGGTATATCTGTGACATCAATCATGGTCACATCCATACACACATTGCCTACGATGGGAGCAAACTTGCCATTGACATAGACAGACCCTTTCCGGTTGCCCAACAGACGATTCAATCCATCCGCATAGCCAATGGGAATGGCAGCAATTCGGGATTTGCGGGTTAGTGCTCCCCTTCTTCCATATCCGACTGTCTCTTCCGCTGAAAGTTCTCTGATCTGAAGAATGGTGGTTTTCAGGGTACTTACATTTTTGAGCAAAGGTAAGACTGCGGGATTGGAAGTAATGCCATACAGTCCGATGCCGAGTCGTACCATCTCCATCTGACTCTCCGCAAATCGCTCTATTCCGGCGGTATTTAATATGTGACGAATAATTTTATGACTGAACACTGCTTGCAATTGATCTGTACACTGAGTAAACAGTTCAACTTGTTGCTTTGTATAGTAATCCAGTTGAGGAGAATCGCTCCCTGCCAAATGGGAAAACACGGAACGGACCATAAGTGCTTTCTGATTCTTCAGGATACTCACGACCTCAGAGAGTTCATCGGGAGTGAAGCCCAAACGGTGCATCCCGGTGTCAAGTTTCAAATGAATCGGATAATTAAAGATACCTTGCCGTTCAGCTGCTTCGATCAGTGCATGAAGTAACTTAAAACTATATACTTCCGGTTCAAGAGAATTATCAAAAAGAGTGGATAAACTGTTCATCTCCGGATTCATCACCATCAAGGGCATATAAATACCGCATTTACGCAACTCTGCTCCTTCATCGGCAACAGCAACGGCCAGATAGTCACATCGCTGATCTTGTAACGTTTTGGCTATTTCGTACGAACCGGCTCCATAGGCAAATGCTTTAACCATCGCTACAATCTTGGTCTGAGGTTTGAGTCTGGAACGGTAGTAATTAAAGTTTTCCACCAGATTATTCAGATTCACCTCCAAGATTGTTTCATGCACCTTTAATGAGAGCTGCTCAAAGACATCTTCAAAGTGGAAGGAACGTGCTCCTTTGACGAGTATCACTTCATCACGAAACGAACGACAACAGGCTGAGCCCAAAAATGCTTTTGTGTCAGGGAAAAAGTCTGATTGTATCTGAAAGGAAGAAGAATGTACACTGATCTGAGGACCAATACCAATCAGACGGTCAATGCGTCTGGCAACCAAGAGATGATTCACTTTGGCATACAACTCGAAAGAAGGCATACCGCTTTGGAGAATATCAGACAAAATCACCGTACGTCTGACTCCCTGCTTGATGGTTCTACGTGCCTGAAAGTCGAGGGCAATGGCCAATGAGTTCAGATCGGAGTTATATGAATCGTCTATCAACAAACAGTTATTCTTTCCCTCTTTCACTTCCAACCGCATTGCGACAGGTTCCAACAGATGCATCCGATGGGCTATCACATTTTCGGGTAGATCAACAAAGAGTAGATAGGTAAGGCAATGAATTGCGTTTTCAATGGAGGCCTCATCTGTAAAAGGAAGCAAAACCGCGTTTTTGTGGTGGTTGTGTATGTAGGTTATCTCCGTTTCATCGTTCTTCTCTTTCTGAGAACTGATGTAGACCGTTGCAGAGGGATCTTTCCGGGACCAGTTCATCATCTTGCAGGTTAGTCCGACAATCTTTATCGAGCGATTGATCAATACGTTATCCGAGCAATAGATCAACAGATCACAACCTTTAAAGAGCGCGCACTTTTCAATACATTTCTCTTGCAACGAATGGAAGTTTTCCTGGTGGGCCTCACCGATATTTGTCAGAATACCAACCTTGGGACGGATTACTTTTTCCAACCGTTGCATCTCTCCCGACTGGGAGATGCCGGCCTCAAAGATGCCGAGCTGACTCTCGTCGTTAAGCATTAACATGGATAGCGGCACACCGATCTGCGAATTGTAGCTGCGGGGAGAACGGGTGACCCGAATATCTGTATGCAACAACTGATAGAGCCACTCCTTGACAATCGTTTTTCCGTTACTTCCGGTAATACCGATAAGCGGAATATCAAACAGCTCTCTGTGCTTTGCAGCAAGCATCTGCAAGGCTGTGAGGGTATTATTGACCAGTAAAAAATTAGCCTCCTTCATACTCTCTTGTTCGTCGACCGGTTCACTGACCACAAACGAACGGACTCCGATCTGATAAAGACCTTTAATGTATTTGTGTCCGTTGTTTCGCTGAGTGTGTAATGCGAAGAAGAGAGTCTCTTCCGGAAAGGAGACAGAACGACTATCGGTAGATATATAGCGTATGGTTGACGGGATTAACGACGATATTTTAGCTCCGGTCATCTCACGGATTGCATCAATTGAATATTCCATTTGTGTTGTTTTTCCGAATTTATTATTCGAAAGACAAAGGTAAACAAAAAGATCTTTGAAACACTTCTGGTTTCTTCAATTTGCACAGAGATTATTATACGAAGAGATGTGAAAACAAAATTTCTAATAGTTACACCTTGAGGAGTGAAAGAAACTTAGTACCTTTGGCGTCTAAATAAAAAATTGGATTTCAATGAATATTTCATACAATTGGCTCAAGGAGTATGTAAATTTTGATTTGCAACCTGCCGAGGTAGCTGATGCACTGACCTCCATTGGTCTGGAGACGGGTACCATAGAAGAAGTACAAACAATCAAAGGAGGCTTGGAAGGGCTGGTAATCGCCGAGGTTCTTACCTGCGTAGAGCATCCTAATTCTGATCATCTTCACATCACAACGGTGAATACCGGAGGTGGCGAACCGCTACAAGTGGTATGTGGTGCCCCCAATGTTGCTGCCGGCAAAAAAGTGGTTTTGGCAACCAATGGAACTACCCTCTATGACGGCGACGAAAGTTTTACCATCAAGAAATCTAAGATCCGTGGTGTTGAATCAAACGGCATGATCTGCAGCGAAGTAGAAATAGGTATTGGAACGGATCATTCCGGCATCATACTCTTACCGGACGATGCGGTTCCGGGTACTCCCGCCAAAGAGTATTACAACATCAAGAGCGATTATATTCTGGAAGTAGATATTACCCCCAACCGGATTGACGCCTGCTCTCATTTTGGTGTGGCACGCGACTTGGCTGCCTTCCTGAAACAGACGAATGCAGCTGTTGAACTGAAGAAACCTTCTGTTGATGCATTTGCCGTTCAGAACCATAATCTGGATATTCAAGTGATCGTTGAAAACAGCGAGGCTTGTCCGCGATATACGGGATTATCTATCTCGGGTGTTACTGTGAAAGAGAGTCCGGAATGGCTTCAGAACAGGTTAAAGGTGATCGGATTACGTCCAATCAACAACATCGTGGATATCACAAACTTTATTGTTCACGAACTGGGGCAACCTATGCATGCTTTTGATGCCAGCCGTATCAAAGGAAACAAAGTGGTGATACGAACTACCCCTGAAGGAACGAAATTCACAACCCTGGACGGAGTCGAACGTACGCTTGGTGGCAATGACCTGATGATCTGCAACGGTGAAGAGGCTATGTGCATCGCTGGTGTATTTGGCGGTCTGGACTCAGGAGTGACAGAGGCTACAAAAGATGTCTTTCTGGAAGTAGCTTATTTCAATCCAACGTGGGTACGTAAAACTGCGCGCCGTCACGGTCTGAATACGGATGCCTCTTTCCGCAATGAGCGTGGTTGCGATCCAAATCATCTGATCTATGTCATGAAACGGGCGGCATTATTGGTACAAGAGCTGGCCGGTGGTACTGTTTCGTCTGAAATAAAAGATTTGTACCCTGAACAGATCAAACCGTTTGCTGTTGATCTGACTTATAGAAAGATACAGACACTCATCGGTAAGGAAATACCGAAAGAGACAATCAAAAATATCCTGAACGCGCTCGAAATAGTCGTTGTTCGGGAAGATAGCGAATCACTCTCGCTACTGGTTCCTACGTATCGTGTCGATGTACAAAGGGATGTGGATGTTATCGAGGATATCTTGCGTATCTATGGCTACAACAACATCGACTTTACCACTGAACAAAGATCGAATCTCACTCATGCGCAAAAGCCGGTCAGCCACGAACTGATTACGCTTATTTCTGAACAGCTGACTGCTTGCGGCTTCAATGAGATATTAAATAACTCGCTGACAAAAGGGGGTTATTACAAAGAACTCACCACCTTTCCTGCTGCCCATTGTGTAGAGCTACTCAACCCACTGAGTTCTGACCTGAATGTGATGCGTCAGACGCTTTTATTCGGGGGACTTGAGAGCATCGCTCACAACCGCAACCGGAAAAACGGAGACATACGGTTTTATGAGTTTGGAAACTGCTATTTCAAAAATGAGGAGCTGCGTAAAGAAGAGGATATCCTTTCACCGTACAGTGAGGAAAATCATCTTGGTTTATGGATTTCAGGCAATAAGGTTTCCGGTTCATGGGCTCACCCAAATGAAGCCAGCAGTTTCTACGAACTGAAAGCGTATATGGAAAACATATTTCGCAGATTGGGTGTCGATAAAAAGAAACTTGTGATCTCACAGTTCGCTGATGAGATTTTCGCGAAAGCCTTACAGATAAATACCGCTGCAGGAAAGAAGCTGGCAGTAGTAGGTATAGTTTCTAAAAAGATACTGAAGGAAATGGACATAGATACGGATGTTTTTTATGCGGATATTCATTGGAATATCCTGCTCAAACAGATCCGCAACCATACGGTTACTTTTACCGAGATTTCAAAATTCCCCTCAGTCAAACGAGACCTTGCACTTCTTGTTAATAAGGAGGTGCAGTTTGCAGACATCCGCAAAGTTGCGATGGAGAGCGAACGGAAGTTGCTGAAAGAAGTGACCTTGTTTGACGTATATGAGGGTAAGAATCTGGAAGCCGGAAAGAAATCGTATGCGATAAACTTCCTCATTCAGGACGAAACAAAGACCTTGAATGACAAACAGATTGATGCAATCATGACAAAGATCATCGCCAATCTGACACAAAAATTCGAAGCAAAACTTAGATAATTAAATCAATATTACTCATATGGGAAGAGCGTTTGAATACCGTAAAGCAAGAAAAATGAAACGTTGGGGCAACATGTCCCGTACATTTACAAAAATAGGAAAGGAAATCTCTATCGCCGTTAAGGCTGGCGGACCGGATCCGGACACCAACTCTCGTCTGCGCGTTTTGTTCCAGAATGCAAAGGCGGCTAACATGCCAAAAGACACGGTTGAAAGAGCGGTCAAAAAAGCCATATCCAAAGACGAGTCTGATTACAAAGAGGTCGTTTATGAAGGATATGCTCCTTTCGGAATCGCTGTGCTTGTCGAAACTGCAACAGACAACACAACGCGTACCGTCGCTAATGTAAGAAGCTACTTTAATAAGTTTGGTGGCTCTTTGGGAACCAACGGAAGTTTGGATTTCATCTTCGAAAGAAAGAGTGTGTTCAAGATCACACCCAAAGCAGGGGTTTCATTGGATGACCTTGAACTCGAAATGATTGACTTCGGCGCAGATGAGTTTGATCAGGATGAAGAAGGCATTGTAATCTATGGAGCCTTTGAATCTTTCAACACCATACAGAAAGCATTGGAAGAGGGTGGATATGAAATTCTGAGTGCTGAATTCGAACGCATCCCGAATGACACAAAAGAACTGAACGATGAACAAGCTGCTCAAGTCATGAAACTGATTGAGAAGATTGAGGACGATGAAGATGTTCAAAGCGTATATCACAACATGAAAGAAAAAGAAGGAGACGAAGAGTGATCTTTCACTCTCCTCTCTCTTCTCACTTTGCAAAATAATCTAACATGAATAAGAATCACTATTGCGTCATCATGGCCGGAGGTATAGGTAGCCGGTTCTGGCCTTTGAGCCGCAACAATAAGCCCAAACAATTTATCGATGCGCTGGGTATTGGTAAGACCTTCATTCAGATGACTTACGGTCGGTTTGCCCGCTTTATCCCCACAGAAAACTTTTTGGTTGTGACGGGTGCTGCCTACAAAGAGCTGGTCATGGAGCAACTTCCCATGTTGAAAGCTGAACAGATCCTGATTGAGCCAACAAGAAGAAATACGGCTCCCTGTATAGCGTATGCCACGTACAAAATCTATAAAAAGAATCCGGATGCAGTAGTGGTAGTCACTCCGTCTGATCAATTAATCCTTGACGAACCTACTTTCGAAAAAGTAGTCTTGACTGATATGCAATATGCGGAAGGGAAAGACGCATTGGTGACTATCGGTATTAAGCCCTCTTATCCGGCAACAGGATATGGGTATATCCAGGTGGATAAACAGACTGATTCCATCGCAAAGGTTGTCGCCTTCAAAGAGAAGCCGAACCTCGACTGTGCCAAAGAATTTGTAGCAGCAGGTACTTACAGCTGGAACTCCGGCATGTTTATATGGTCGCTTCTGGCTATAAAAAGTGCGTTGGAAAAGCATCTTCCTGAAATCGCTAAAGCGTTTTACTCTATCATGGATGATTTTGACCAACCGGAAGAGCAGGTGGCTGTGAATGCCACCTATGAAGCCTCTCAAAGTATTTCCATTGACTATGGCGTGATGGAAAAGGCGGATAATGTCTATATGAGTTGTGCTGATTTCGGATGGAGTGATGTAGGTAGCTGGGGATCACTCTACCAGCAACTCGAGAAGGATGGTGCAAGCAATGCACTCGGTGGAGAGGATATTCTCATCACAGACTCTTCTGATTGTTTGGTCAAAGAGTTGAACAACTCCAAAACGGTTATCGTTGACGGAATGACAAATTGTATGATCGTGGACACGGATGACGTGCTCATGGTATGTAAACTGAATGATGAGGAGCAGATTAAAAAAGTCATCACAGAGTCAGTCAAACAAAGAAGTTGTAAATCATAAACAAGAATAAAACTATGGGTTGGTTAATATATGGTACTGGCGGACACGCCAAAGTAGTTATTGATCTGTTGGAACTACTCGAAGAAAAGATTGATTACATGTTTGACGACAATTTTGAAGGCGGCTTGTATGAAGGTCATCCGACAGGAAAGTTTACCCCGGGACTGTTTCCCATGGCTAAATTTATTATCTCCATCGGCAACAATCATGACAGAAAAAAGGTGGCTGAAAAGATGGCTTCCTATAATGCTACTTCGCTGGTTCACCCGAAAAGCATCATCAGCACACGTACTGAAATTGGTGTCGGATCATTGATTCTGGCAAATGCAGTCATTCAAACGGATACAAGAATTGGCAAATATTGCCTCATCAATATATCTGCTACTGTTGATCACGAAGTAACTATCGGAGACTATGTACAGGTTGGTCCGGGCGCATACATCGCTTCCAATGTGGAAATCGGAGAAGGCGCTTATATTGGTCCCGGTGCAATCATAAACCGAAGAGTTAAAATCAAACCGTGGACAGTTATTCTGGCCGGAAAGGTTATTCTGACTCAGGCCGACCTGGAAGAGTAAATTTGTATCTATTGGTTTGAAAATAGCTATGTATAAGCGGAAGCAGTCATTTGTCTTCCGCTTATTTTATTTGCGATCAATATTTTGTCGGATTGAATAAAATCACGTTCTTTGCATTCCGATGTGACAGAGATACTTTTGCTCACTATCTTTAAATCTGATTATATTCGATTGATATGAAAACATGGAAAGGCATTCTATTTACAGGATCATTGCTGACATTGAGTCTTGTTTCCAACGCGCAAACAGGAGACTATCCTATCCAACCAGTGCCATTCACCGATGTCAAAGTAACGGATCATTTTTGGGCTCCTCGCATCCAGAATAATCACAAAGTGACAATTCCGATTGCACTGAAACAGTGCTATCTGACCGGACGTATTGATAACTTTCTGATTGCGGGTGGCTGGAAAAAAGGAAAATTCCAAAGTGAATATCCTTTCGATGACTCTGACCTCTTCAAGATTATCGAGGGAGCTTCGTACTCCCTGCAAACCATTCCCGATGCGGAAATGAATGCGCATCTGGATGCTCTGATCTATTACATCGGCAAAGCTCAGGAACCGGATGGATACCTGTATACAAATCGGACGATCGACCCCAATAACCTACACGCATGGGTAGGGAAAAAACGATGGGAGAACGATTGGGATCTTAGTCATGAACTGTACAATCTTGGACATCTCTATGAAGCTGCCGCTGCACATTTCCAGGCAACAGCCAAGCGATCACTCCTTGACATTGCTATCAAAAGCGCTGATCTGCTCTGTACCGATTTTGGTCCCGGCAAATTGGCTATTGTTCCCGGCCATCAGGTCGTAGAGATGGGACTTGTAAAATTATATCGTGTCACCGGCGAACAAAAATATCTGGATCTCGCACACTACTTTCTCTCCATACGAGGCAAAAACAAAGAAAAGACCCGAGGCGAGTATTGTCAGGATCACATACCCGTCGAACAGCAGACGACTGCGGTTGGTCATGCGGTACGTGCTTGTTACATGTATTCCGGTATGGCTGATATTGCAGCTATTCAAGGAGAGAAATCATACCAGAAAGCTTTAAATCAGATTTGGGATAACATCATTGAACAAAAATATTACATTACCGGGGGCATCGGCGCGGCAGGGGGCCATGAAGGTTTCGGCGAACCGTATGATCTTCCAAACATGTCTGCTTACAATGAAACATGTGCTTCCATCGGTGAGGTTTTTTGGAACTACCGGATGTTTCTTCTGGAAGGCAACTCGAAGTATTATGATGTGTTGGAACGCACCTTATACAATGGTACTGTGTCAGGAGTATCGCTCACCGGCGATCGTTTCTTCTACCCCAACCCCTTGGAGTCAAAAGGGCAACACGCTCGGAGCGAATGGTTTGGATGTGCTTGCTGTCCCAGCAATGTATGCCGCTTCATCCCTTCCATTCCGGGATACTTTTATGCAAAAAACAAAGACCGTCTCTATATTAATTTATTTGCCAACAGTGAAGCCTCTGTTCAGTTAGAGACTGTTCGGTTGGCTGTTGCTCAGAAAACAGACTATCCATGGGACGGCCATGTGGAGATTGCTTTAAAGAGTGATAAAGCGGCAACCTACGATGTAGCCATACGTATTCCGGGATGGGCGCGTAACGAAGTGGTTCCCTCTGATCTTTACCGGTTTACCGACAAAAGCAAAGAGAACGCCGAACTCTATATCAACAACGAGAAAATTGATTTCAAGATTGAAAACGGATATGCTATCGTACATCGTAACTGGGGCAAGGAGGATGTTGTAAAAGTAATTCTTCCGATGGAGCCGCGGCGCATTGTGGCCAATGATCAGATCAAAGCCGACAGAGGAAAAGTAGCCTTGCAACGTGGGCCTATCGTGTATTGTCTGGAATGGCCTGACAACGACAACAAACAGGTACGAAACATACTCCTGCCTCCAAAAGCCAAACTGGCAAGTGCTTTCCAAAGTGATTTATTAGATGGTGTGGAGATCATTACTGCGGATGCTTATGCTGTTCAAACCAATGAGAAAGGGAAACAGGTGAAGACAAAGCAAAAAGTGACAGCTATCCCCTATTATGCCTGGGCCAACAGAGGCAGCGGGGAGATGGAAGTCTGGATTGCTTCGGAAGAGACAAAGGTGAAGGCCACGCCCCGTCCGTCCATCGCCTCTACCAGCAAAGTAACGGCTTCCAAGCCGACAGCAGCTTTATCATCCATCACAGACCAATGTGACCCGACCAGTTCGAAGGACTCCGAAAACCCCTATTATCACTGGTGGCCGGAAGTGGGCAGCAAACAGTGGATTCAGTACGACTTTGCTAAACCAACAAGCGTCTCAGAAGTAAAAGTGTACTGGTTTGATGACGCTCCGTTTGGTGGATGCCGCGTTCCCAAAGAATGGAAACTTCTGTACAAAACAGCAGATGGTTCGTTTGCCGAAGTCAAAACGAAAGGTGAATATGGGGTAGAGAAAGATAAATACAATATTTTAAAATTTAGTCCGGTAACTACCAGTACGCTAAAGCTCGAAGTACAATTACCTGAGAAACAGTCAAGTGGTGTGCATGAATGGATTGTAAACGAATAATGAAAGAGAAAGAGCAATTTATGCGCAGAGCCATAGAGCTCTCCATCCAAAACATAAAAGAAGGTGGAGGTCCTTTCGGCGCCGTTATTGTCAAAGATGGGACTATTATTTCTGAAGGAGTCAATCGGGTCACGGCAAACCACGACCCGACTGCTCATGCAGAGGTCAATGCCATACGTGAGGCATGCAGAAAGCTGGATACATTCAGTCTGGAGGGATGTGAAATCTATTCCTCCTGTGAACCCTGCCCTATGTGTCTCTCGGCAATCTATTGGGCTCATCTGGATAAAGTGTACTATGCAGGGGCGAAAGAGGATGCCAAAGCTGCCGGATTTGATGATGCCCACATTTATGAGCAGTTGAGCCTTCCAGCTTCAAAAAGAGACTGTCCTTCAGAGGAACTACTTGGAGAGGAGGCTTTGAAAGCTTTTAATGTATGGAAAGCGTCAAATGAGAAGGTCAATTACTAAGTGAAAAGTTGCTCTAAACATCACTCTCACTCAACCACTTAACAAATTCTTTCCAAAAAACTACAGAAAGCACTTGCCAAAATAAAAAAATGGAGTACTTTTGCACCCGGGTAAGTCCTACACGACCAGCTCCCTTCAAATCCTCCAGGGCTTGATCGCAGCAAAGGTAGTCGGTTGTAGCGGTGCGATGTAGTAAGCTTACCCACCTGCCTCTTTAGCTCAGTTGGCCAGAGCACGTGATTTGTAATCTCGGGGTCGTTGGTTCGAATCCGACAAGAGGCTCAGAATCAAAAGCACTTCAACCCCGTTTGAAGTGCTTTTTTCTTTTTAACATGAAACAATTGAATAATCAGCGTATGAATGCGTTTCACAAATTACTTCTCCTTACAGTTTCGACCATGACAATAGCTTGTACACAAACAAAAGAAGTTAGCCATGGCATCAATCCGGCAAACATGGATACAACGGTCTCTGCCGCCGTTGACTTTTATCAATATGCAGGCGGTGGATGGATAAAATCTCATCCGCTCCGTCCGGAATACTCCCGTTATGGTGCTTTTGAAGAACTTCGTGAAAAGAATCAAGAACGGATCCGACTGCTCATTGAAGAGATGGCTACCATCACGAATGAACAGGGATCTATTCCCCAAAAAATTGGCGATCTGTACATTTTGGGGATGGACAGCGTATTGCTCAACAAGCAAGGTGCTGCTCCGATTATCAATGACTTGTCATCGATCCGTGCCATTACGCAAAAGAATCAGCTGATTGCAAAGATCGCAGAGATGAACAAATATGGCGTCTATCCTTTCTTCTCTATGTATGTCTATGCAGATGACATGAACAGTTCGATGCATATTCTTCACCTTGTTCAGGGTGGAACCAACATGGGCGACAGGGATTACTATCTTCTGCAGGATGAAAAGACTGAAAACATGCGTGCTCAGTATCGGAAGATGATTGAAAAGGGAATGGTACTGAGTGGAATATCCAAAGAACGAGCAAGTATAGAAGCTCAAAACGTCATGACTATTGAAACAGCCTTAGCTAAAGTAGCACTTTCTCGCGTTGAACTCCGTGATCCCTACCTGAACTACCACAAGCAAACGGTGGATCAGTTACAAGAGCTCTCTCCGGCGATTCAATGGTCTTCGCTATTTTCTCTCGAAGGCATGGGAGAAGTAGACTCTTTGAATGTCGGTCATCCTCAATCTATAAGCGAAGTAAGCAACCTCATTAACAACACCTCTCTGGATGTCTTGAAAAGTTATCTTTGTTGGTGTATTATCTGCAACGCATCTCCTTTCCTGAGTGATGAATTCGTGAACAACAATTTTGAATTTTACGATAAAGTGCTTTCCGGTAGTAAAGAATTGTTGCCACGTTGGAAACGGGTGGTAGGAAGTGTGAACAACGTATTGGGAGAGGCAGTAGGCAAAATGTATGTGGAACGCTACTTCCCTGCTACATCAAAAGAAAAAATGCTTGATCTTGTCGAAAAACTTCAGCAATCGCTTGGAGAAAGGATCCTCGGACTGGACTGGATGGGCGATTCGACAAAACAAAAAGCGATCGAGAAGTTACATACTTTCTATGTCAAAATTGGTTATCCCGATAAATGGAGAGACTACTCCGATCTGAATATCCAGCTCGATTCCTATTGGGACAACATCAAACGCTCTTCCGCATTTGAGCATGCCTACAACGTATCCAAGTTGAATCATCCGATTGATAAAGATGAATGGCTGATGACACCTCAAACAGTCAACGCATACTACAATCCTGCAACCAATGAGATTTGCTTTCCGGCAGCTATCCTACAACCTCCTTTCTTTGATCCGGAGGCTGACGATGCAGTCAATTATGGAGCCATCGGTGTAGTGATCGGCCACGAAATGACGCATGGCTTTGATGACCAGGGACGGAAGTATGACAAAAACGGAAATTTGAAAGAGTGGTGGAGTGAAGAAGATTCGAAGAAGTTTCAGGAACGTGCCCGTGTGATTGAAGAAAACTTCAATGCCATCACCATTCTTGACACAGTCCATGCCAATGGAGCTTTGACACTTGGAGAAAATATTGCCGATTACGGCGGATTGACCATTGCCTACAATGCGTTAGAGAAGCTTCTGAAAGAATCAGAAAAGGATCAGACTATCAACGGATTTACTCCGCAACAGCGTTTCTTCCTCTCCTATGCTTCTATCTGGGCTGAGAATATTCGCAACGAGGAACTTCTTCGCCGAACAAAGAGCGATCCTCACTCGATGGGAAGATGGCGTGTGAATGGAACCTTGCCTGAGATTGGTGCTTTTTACCAAGCTTTTGCGATAAAGGAGGGAGATCCGATGTATTATCCCAAAGAAAAGAGAGCGCATATTTGGTGATTGCGACACCAAAAGTAACAGAATAGCCCCCTTTTCTTGAATTTTAGTTTCAAGTATGAAGGGGGTTCTTTCTTTTTGATTACATTTGCAAATTCTGAAAACTATCCATTTTTATTATTAATAAGTTACCCTTATGAAGGTTTTAAAATTCGGCGGAACATCCGTAGGTTCCGCAGACAGTATTTTGAGTGTTAAGAAGATAGTTGAAGCTGAGAACAATCAGCCGGTAATCGTTGTCGTATCCGCATTGGGTGGCATCACGGATAAGTTGATATACACATCCAAACTTGCGGCACAGGGAGATATCTCCTACGAGAAAGAGCATCTTGAGATTGTCACGCGCCATATCAATGTGATCAGCGGTGTCATTACTGAGAAAACGTTGAAAGATGAAGTGACGCGCCACGCTCTTTCTTTGCTTGATGAACTGGGAAACATCTTCAAAGGAGTACATCTTATCAAAGATCTCTCTCCAAAAACGTCAGATACAATTGTAAGTTATGGCGAACGTCTTTCTAGTTATATCATCAGTAAAGTAATCAATGAGGCGCTCTTGTTTGATTCACGACAGTTTATCAAGACAAACAAACAGTTCAACAAACATGTGGTAAACATGGATGAAACGTTCGCCTTGATCCAAAAATCATTTATACAGCTACCCAAAGTGGCTGTTGTGCCCGGATTTATCTCAAGCAGTCTGGAAGATGGTGAAGTAACAAATCTTGGAAGAGGCGGTTCAGACTATACAGCCGCACTAATTGCTTCAGCGCTGGAAGCTGATGGTCTGGAAATATGGACCGACGTGGATGGGTTTATGACGGCCGACCCTAAAGTTATTTCAACAGCTTATACGATAGACCATCTTACTTTTGTGGAAGCAATGGAGCTCTGTAACTTCGGTGCAAAAGTGATTTATCCTCCGACAATTTACCCGGCTTTTCACAGCAATATTCCCATACTGATCAAAAATACTTTTCATCCCGAAGCGAAAGGTACTTCGATCAACAAAGACAAAGAGAATAGAAGTGAGAAGTCAATCAAAGGAATATCTTCCATCAACGACACCACCTTGATCACCATTCAGGGATTAGGCATGTGTGGTGTCATCGGAGTGAATTACCGCATATTCAAAACCCTTGCTAAAGCAGGGATCAGCGTCTTTCTTGTTTCTCAGGCCTCTTCTGAAAACACAACCTCCATCGGTGTCAGTGATGCTGATGCTGAAGTTGCTACCAAAGTGCTTCGAGAAGAGTTTGCCGCAGAGATGACTCATGGTGAGATTAACGACATCAAACCGGAGGGCAATCTGGCAACTGTAGCAATTGTCGGAGAAAACATGAAACATACGCCGGGCATTGCCGGCAAACTCTTCGGGACATTGGGCCGCAACGGCATCAATGTGATTGCTTGTGCTCAGGGAGCTTCTGAAACCAACATCTCGTTTGTTGTCGCAAGAGACCATCTTCGCAAGACATTAAACGTCATTCACGATTCGTTTTTCCTCTCCGAATATCAGGTTTTAAACCTCTTTCTCTGTGGTATTGGAACAGTTGGAGGCAGTTTGCTCGAACAGATCTGTATGCAACAACCTAAACTGATGGCAAAAAACAGTTTGAAGTTGAATGTTGTTGGTATCTCTGACGACAAATATGCACTCTTTGACCGTAGCGGAATTGACCTGAAGACATACAAAGAGAGGATGAAAAAAGAGGGGATTGCCAGTTCGCCGGAAATACTTCAGAAAGAGGTTCTGGAAATGAATATATTCAACTCCGTATTTATCGATTGTACGGCAAGTCCGCAAATTGCCTCTCTTTATAAAGCTTTTATCTCGCACAACATCTCAGTGGTTGCCGCCAATAAGATTGCGGCCTCCTCTGCCTATTCTACATACACGGAGCTAAAAGAGATTGCCCGCCGCAAAGGAGTTAAATACCTCTTTGAAACCAATGTGATGGCCGGACTTCCAATCATTAACACGATCAATGACCTGATCAACAGTGGCGATGTCATCACGAAGATCGAAGCGGTACTTTCCGGAACTTTGAATTTCATCTTTAATACAATCAGCGCGGAGATACCCTTCAGCAAAACCATTCACATGGCGAAGGAAGCTCGTTATTCCGAGCCGGATCCACGCATCGACCTGAGTGGTAAGGATGTCATTCGCAAACTGGTGATTCTGGCTCGTGAATCCGGACTGAAAATTGAGCAAGACGATGTCATCAAGAATCTGTTTGTTCCTGATAAATATTTCGAAGGTTCATTGGACAACTTCTGGAACAATATTCAGGAAATGGATGCTGAGTTTGAAGAGAAACGGACAGTGCTCGAGAAGGAGCAAAAGAAGTGGCGTTTTGTTGCCAAAATGGAACATGAGACCTGCTCTGTTGGTCTCACGGAAGTGAACAGCACACATCCGTTCTATGATCTGGAAGGTAGTAACAACATCATTATGATCACGACCGAACGTTACAAAGACTATCCGATGATCATAAAAGGGTATGGAGCAGGTGCCAGTGTAACTGCTGCAGGAGTCTTCGCAGATATCATCAGTATTGCCAACATCCGATAACTGTAAAGGAGAACTTACAATGAAATATTTAATCATACTGGGAGACGGTATGGCTGATGAGCCTATTGCCTCCCTCGGCAATAAAACGTTGTTACAATATTTGCCAACTCCTGCCATGGACCATTTGGCTTCAATCGGATGTAACGGACGGCTGGCTACCGTACCCGCAGGTTTTCATCCGGGAAGCGAAATAGCCAACATGTCTATCCTGGGTTATGATCTGGATCAGGTCTATGAAGGAAGAGGTGTATTGGAGGCTGCCAGCATCGGAGTCGAATTAAAGGAGGGTGAAATGGCGATGCGATGCAACCTGGTTTGCATCGAGCCCCCCCTACTCAAAAATCACTCTTCCGGACATATTCATACGGAAGAGGCAGATCAACTCATCACTTTTCTGAACGAGAAACTGGGAACGGATCGCATCGCTTTTCATACCGGTGTTTCATACCGCCACTTACTGGTCGTAAAAGGAGGAAATAAAGCGGTCGATTGTATTCCGCCGCACGATGTTCCTCTTCATCCGTTTGAGCCTCTTTTACCGAAAGCATTGAAACCGGAAGCTGAAGAGACGGCACACTTATTGCGCTCGCTCATCCTGCGTTCAATGGAGATTCTCCCCGATCATCCGATCAATAAAAAGAGAGTTGCTGAAGGGAAAGATCCGGCCAACTCGATCTGGCCATGGTCACCGGGTTATAAGCCAAAGATGAAGACCATGAAGGAGCTATATGGGATTGGCAAAGGTGCAGTCATCTCTGCCGTCGATCTGATACGCGGTATGGGGGTCTACGCCGGATTGGACGTCATTACTGTGGAAGGTGCGACCGGATTGTATGACACCAATTACGAAAACAAAGTCAAAGCAGCACTGGAAGCACTCAAAGATCACGATTTCGTTTATCTTCATATTGAAGCAAGTGATGAAGCTGGACACGAAGGAAGTCTGGAGCTAAAGAAAAAAACGATTACCGACTTGGATCAACGGGTCGTCAAGCCTCTTTTGGAAGAGCTGTCTCATTGGGAAGAACCGGTTGCTATCGCGCTCTTGCCTGATCACCCTACACCTATTGCAACGCGTACACACACCGCAGAGCCTGTTCCCTTTGTCATCTACAAACCCGGCATGAAAGGAGATGGCGTCATGGCTTTTGATGAGATTAGCGCAGCTGAAGGAGCCTATGGTCTGCTCGCGGAAGATCAGTTTATCAAACAACTTTTCAAATAACAATCGAATAATATGAATTACTATAGCACAAATGGCAAAGCGCCCAAAGCAACACTTCAAGAAGCCGTAGTCAAAGGATTAGCGCCGGACAAAGGATTATACATGCCGGAACAGATTCACATGCTTCCCGATTCGTTCTTTAAAAAGATCGGAACGCTTTCATTGCAGGAGATCTCGTACGAAGTTGCAAATGCATTCTTTGGCGATGATATCGAGAAAGAGACCCTGAAAGCGATTGTGTATGACACGATGAACTTTGAAATCCCATTAATTTCTGTCACAGATTCAATCTATTCCCTCGAACTGTTTCATGGTCCGACGCTGGCATTCAAGGATGTTGGTGCTCGTTTTATGGCGCGTCTTCTGGGACATTTTATTCGCAAACAAGGACAAAGTGATGTCAATGTACTGGTTGCTACATCGGGCGATACAGGAAGCGCGGTTGCCAATGGTTTTCTCGGCGTAGATGGAATTCATGTTTACGTGCTCTATCCGAAGGGACTAGTCAGTGAAATCCAGGAAAAACAGTTTACCACCCTCGGACAAAACATTACCGCCATTGAAATTGACGGAACGTTCGATGATTGTCAGCGGCTGGTAAAAAGTGCTTTTATGGACGAAGCACTGAATCAGAAGATGAATCTTACTTCTGCCAATTCGATTAATGTGGCTCGTTTCCTGCCCCAATCATTTTACTACTTCCATGCGTATGCGCAATTGGTAAGAGCCGGTAAAGCTGACAACGTGGTCGTTTGTGTGCCAAGCGGCAACTTTGGTAATATCACTGCCGGATTGTTTGGCAAGAAAATGGGTCTGCCTATCAAGCGTTTTATCGCTACCAACAACCGTAACGACATTTTTTACAAATATCTTCAATCAGGCATCTACTCTCCGCGTCCTTCTGTGGCTACACTCGCCAACGCAATGGACGTAGGTGATCCCAGTAACTTTGCTAGAGTTCTTGATTTGTACGAAAACGCACATGAAGCAATCTGCAAAGAGATTAGCGGTTATACCTATACCGACGAACAGATAGCCGCCACCATGCAAACCGTATTCCAATCATATGGATATCTCTGCGACCCTCATGGCGCTTGTGGTATCCAAGGCCTACTCGACGGACTAGAAAAAGGTGAAACCGGTGTTTTCCTTGAAACAGCCCATCCGGCCAAATTCAAGGAAAAAGTAGATTCCATTCTGGAGCAATCCATCGCTATTCCTGAGAAATTGCAACATTTCATGCAAGGTACAAAACAGTCTGTTTCAATGAGTACAGAATATAATGACTTTGCCTCATTTCTGATGAAGAAGTAAGTTGAGCAAAGAGTTCCCGGAGGGTATCATTCAACGGTTTGAAAGGAGTACCGGGAAAGAAGATTTGAATATGGAATTATTTCTTTATTCATTTGTATGTGTGAGGTAAATCAGCTACTTTTGCACTTTCATTACTAAACTTTTAAACACTAATTCAAATCTTATGGCGAAAAATGATTCGGCTCCAAGCTTGATGAACACATCGATCATCAAGAAATTTGTGATGAGCATCACCGGGCTTATGCTTATCCTGTTTTTGTTGTTTCACATGTCTATG
>JAQUZH010000166.1 GCA_028691445.1 Bacteroidales bacterium
CATTTCACATCATCGGCATATATCTCGAGTTGGGGTTGTGTGAACATCCGGGCTTTGCGCGTGGCACAAAGGTTGCGGTTGGTCTGCTGCGAACTGGTCCTCTGGGCTCCGGGGCGAACGAGAACTTTGCCTGCAAATGCGCCGGTGGACTCGTCGTCAAGGACATACTTGAAGAGCGCGGTACTGGTACAATCGGATGCGGCATGATCGATAAAGGTCGAGTTATCCACATGCTGATCTTTGTCTGCGATAGCCATGCCATTGAGACTGATCTCAGCGCCCTTGCCGGCAAGCACAACCTCGGTGCGGTTGCGTGTAGATCCGTTCGTCAGCGTAACTCCGTTGATAAGTACATTGCTGTCGGCTTCCTGATGAACATACATATTGCTGATACGGGAAGAAGAGATATTGGTTTCTTCCATCTCATACAGGTCCAGGACGGATCCTTCGCCTGCATAGACCTCGCAAACTTGTGTGGCAAGGAAGTTGACATCGTCCATCGTATGATCGCACACCAGCAAACGCAACTGAGCGCCTTTACCTAGTATGATTAAGACACGACGATTGACCATGAAATCAACGGTCGAACGAAGGATATTGATGAGTTGCAACGGTTTTTCAACGACTACCCAATCGGGGACATAGATGAAAAATCCATCTTGCGCAAACATGGTGTTGATCGCTGTTACCGGATCTTTGGAAAAGTCGGCGAGGTGGGCGTAATAGGGCTTTACCAATTCAGGATGACTTTCTGCCATCTCCTTCAAACTGCCTAACAGTACCCCCTCGGGCAAAGAGGCCTTGGGCAACTGCTCCTTGTAAAAGGTATCGTTTACGACGAAATAGAGTGCCGTACTCATGTTAGGGACATCGCACTTAAAGACTTCGTGCGGATTGACCGGTATATCCAGACGGTTGAGATTGAGCCCGTAGTCTGGTTCGAAAAACTTTGCAATATCAGTGTATTTATATTGCTCATGCTTCTTATCCGGGAAGCCTGACTGCTCAAAGCAGGCAAAAGCTTTTGCTCTTTGAGCATTGAGCACACCCGCACTGTGCTGGCAAATCATCGCCTCGTATCGGACAAAGAGATCAATATATGGTTGTTCCGGATTCATAATGTAATGCTTTAATAGAGAGAACGGTTCTCTCAGACTTTGTTATTCTGCAACTTCTTCTTTGATCCAGTCGTAGCCACGGTCTTCAAGCTGAAGGGCAAGTTCGGGACCGGCTGTTTTTACGATGCGTCCGTTGTACAAGACATGCACGATGTCAGGCTTGATATAGTCGAGCAAGCGCTGGTAGTGAGTGATCACAATCGTACTGGTCTCTGCACTTTTCAGTGTATTGACTCCTTGTGCTACTATACGAAGGGCGTCAATATCCAAACCGGAGTCTGTTTCGTCAAGAATAGAAAGGCGTGGCTCGAGCATAGCCATCTGGAAGATCTCATTCCGTTTCTTCTCACCACCGCTAAACCCTTCATTGACAGAGCGGTTGGCGAGCTTATTGTCCATCTCCACTACTGCTCGCTTGTCACGCATGAGTTTGAGAAACTCGCTGGCAGAAAGGGGAAGTTGATTTCTGTATTTGCGCTGTTCATTAACTGCCGCACGCATAAAATTGACCATGCTGACTCCGGGTATCTCTACCGGATACTGGAAGGAAAGAAATATTCCTTCGTGACTGCGGTCTTCCGGACTGAGTTGCATCAGATCTTTTCCGTAAAAAGAGATGCTTCCTTTTGTCACTTCAAAAGCAGGATTGCCGACCAAAACAGAAGAGAGGGTGCTCTTACCTGAGCCATTCGGGCCCATAATGGCATGAACTTCCCCGGGTTTAACCACCAGGTTGATACCTTTGAGTATCTCTTTGCCATTAATCGAAGCGTGTAAATCTTTTATCTCTAACATATCTTATTTTCCTTTTTATTTACGTATTAATTTTCCGGACTGTATCAACCGACAGATCCTTCCAGACTGACCGCCAAGAGTTTCTGTGCTTCTACGGCAAACTCCATAGGCAATTTATTGATTACCTCTTTGGCATATCCGTTGACGATCAGACCGATGGCGTCTTCTGTCTTGATACCTCGCTGATTGCAGTAAAAGAGTTGATCTTCACTGATCTTGGAAGTGGTGGCTTCATGTTCGACTACTGCTGTCTCATTGTGAACGTCCATGTAAGGGAATGTGTGTGCCCCACATTTATCGCCCAGCAGCAAACTGTCGCACTGACTGTAGTTTCGGGCACCGACCGTTTTCTCTGCCACACGGACCAGTCCGCGATAAGAGTTCTGACTATGTCCTGCGGATATTCCTTTACTGATAATGGTGCTCTTTGTATTATTTCCGAGATGAATCATCTTGGTACCTGTGTCTGCCTGCTGATAATTATTGGTTACAGCCACAGAATAGAACTCTGCGGAGGAGTTGTCGCCGGTCAGAATGCAACTTGGGTATTTCCATGTGATGGCGCTACCGGTCTCCACTTGCGTCCAGGAGAGTTTGCTGTTTACTCCTTTGCAATTGCCACGTTTGGTTACAAAGTTGAATACGCCGCCTTTGCCTTCAGCATCTCCGGGATACCAGTTCTGAACGGTTGAGTATTTGACTTCCGCTCTATCGTGAACCGTTATCTCAACTATCGCCGCGTGCAATTGATTTTCATCTCGCATCGGTGCTGTGCATCCTTCCAGATAAGAGACATAACTATCATCATCGGCTACTATCAGCGTGCGTTCAAACTGTCCGGTATTGGCGGCATTGATTCTAAAATAGGTGGAAAGCTCCATGGGGCAACGCACCCCTTTGGGTATGTAAACAAACGATCCGTCTGAGAAGACCGCCGAATTAAGTGCTGCGAAGAAGTTATCACGATAACCTACGACAGAACCCAGGTACTTCTTGATCAGATCCGGATGCTCGCGCACCGCTTCACTAAACGAACAAAAGATGATTCCTTTGTCAAGCAGTGCTTCTTTGAATGTCGTTTTAACAGAGACTGAGTCCATCACAGCATCTACAGCCATCCCACTGAGAGCAAGCTGCTCTTCGAGTGGGATTCCCAACTTATTGAATGTCTTTAATAGCTCAGGATCTACCTCGTCCATGCTTTTGGGCCCTTTTTTCTTCTGTCTGGGATCGGCATAATAACTGATCGCTTGATAGTCGATGGGGGGAATAGTCAGATGAGCCCAGGTAGGCATTTCCAATGTGAGCCAGTGACGGTATGCTTTAAGACGGAATTCGAGAAGCCATTCAGGTTCTTCCTTTTTGAAAGAAATAAGTCGAATGACATCTTCATTCAATCCTTTGTCAATAATGTCGGTATGTACATCGGTCGTGAAACCATATTTGTACTTTTCCTTCGTAAACTTCTTTATTATGTTATTTCCCTTTTTCATTCTGATACTGTTTCATTGATTAGGGGTAGTCATTTTTTTAACTTGTTTCTCGATATCGTTGAACCACTTTCCCGGTTCTGCCCAGACAAAGAAAAATGAGGTGACGGTCACTACCGGCTTGTAAAGTAACGAATTTTCTTTGAGCTCTGGTGTAATGAAACGATCTTTTTTATCGGCTGTATCTAAAACAATGAATAGAATGCCAAGTACCAATACAGCTTTGATCATACCCAACAGAGCTCCTGCTATGTGATCCAACCAGCCAATACATACAATATGAAGCACTTTATGGATTGAAAGAACAATGATGTGACAACACAAAAGGATCATCGAAAAGCAGAAGATGAAAGAGAGAATGGCAAGTGCATTTTCGGGAATATCAAACAGTCTGTTCATATAACCAGCCACATCATCAGACAAATACCTGGTTGAGAAGAAAGCAATAACTAAACCTATCAGTAACCCGGCCTGAATAACAAATCCTTTCTTAATTCCGGATATAATTCCGAAAAGAAGGAATAGGCAGATAATAATGTCAATACTTTTCATACGCATCCGCTTGTTTTAGTATAAAAAAAACTGTCATCTCCCTAATTAAAGCGAAGATGACAGTTTAGGGACTATTGTCTGGTTATTACAGTGTCTTTTTAATCTCGATCTGATCAAAAGCTTCTATAATATCACCTACTTTTATATCGTTGTAATTCTGAAGGCTGATACCACATTCGTAGTTTACGGTTACCTCTTTCACATCTTCTTTGAAGCGCTTCAAAGCATTCAGATCGCCTGTAAAGATAACGATACCATCGCGAATCAGACGAGCCTTATTACCACGTTTGATCTTACCTTCTTTCACCATCGCTCCAGCGACAGTACCAACCTTGGTAATATGGAATACATCTCTTACTTCTGCCGAACCGACAACTTCTTCTCTGATTTCTGGCGACAACATGCCTTCCATAGCAGATTTCACCTCTTCAATAGCATCATAAATAACCGAATACATACGGATATCGACACCATCCTGTTCTGCCTGGCGACGTGCCTGTGCTGAAGGTCGTACCTGGAAACCAATGATTATCGCTTCTGAAGCAGCTGCCAAAGAAACATCGGATTCTGAAATCTGTCCGACTGCCTTGTGAATAACATTCACCTGAAGTTCAGGAGTGGAGAGTTTGATCAATGAATCGGACAACGCTTCGATCGAACCGTCCACGTCACCTTTGACAATGACATTCAATTCCTGGAAGTTACCCAAAGCAATACGTCTTCCAACCTCATCCAATGTAAGGAGTTTCTGAGTTCGTAAGCCTTGCTCACGTTGGAGTTGTTCGCGTTTGTTGGCAATCTCACGGGCTTCCTGCTCTGTTTCAATCACATGGAATGTGTCGCCTGCTGTAGGAGCTCCGTTCAGACCAAGAACTAATGCCGGTGCAGATGGGCCAGCTTGTTTAATACGTTGATTACGTTCATTAAACATCGCTTTCACCTTTCCAAAGTTTGTTCCGGCTAAGACAATATCACCGACCTTCAAGGTACCATTTGATACAAGAACGGTGGCTACGTATCCACGGCCTTTGTCAAGTGTTGACTCAATGATTGAACCGGTTGCATTACGATTCGGATTGGCTTTCAACTCGAGCATCTCAGCTTCTAAGAGCACCTTCTCCAAGAGTTCTTTGACTCCATTTCCTTTTTTGGCAGAGATATCTTGAGATTGGTATTTACCACCCCAATCTTCCACCAAATAGTTCATACCGGCAAGTTCTTCTTTAATCTTCTCCGGATTGGCTGTCGGTTTATCAACTTTATTGATTGCAAAGATGATAGGTACACCTGCCGCAGAAGCATGATTGATCGCTTCTTTTGTCTGTGGCATCACATTATCATCCGCTGCTACTATAATAATGGCGATATCGGTCACTTTCGCACCACGTGCACGCATTGCCGTAAAGGCTTCGTGTCCCGGTGTATCCAGGAAAGTGATACGTCGTCCGTCTTCTAACTTTACATTATAAGCTCCGATATGCTGGGTAATACCACCGGCCTCACCGGCAATTACATTCGCTTTACGGATATAGTCAAGCAAAGAGGTCTTACCATGATCGACGTGTCCCATGACGGTAACGATCGGCGAACGGGCTTCCAAATCTTCCTCAGCATCTACAACATCTTGAATGGCTTCTGCAACCACTGCACTTACGTATTCAGTCTTAAAGCCAAATTCTTCTGCTACGATATTAATCGTTTCTGCATCCAGACGTTGGTTAATAGAAACCATCATACCAATGCTCATACAAGTTGAAATAACCTGTACGACAGGGATGTTCATCATGCTGGCAAGGTCATTTGCAGTTACAAACTCAGTAATCTTGAGTATTTTGCTTTCCTGCATTTCCATTTCTTCCTGCTCAGCCATACGCTGATAGTTCGCATCGCGTTTATCACGACGGTGTATCTCCAAAAACAGGAAATAGAAAAATTGCTTATTGTCCGAATTTCCATTCG
>JAQUZH010000167.1 GCA_028691445.1 Bacteroidales bacterium
GGGTGAAAATGCTTTCAGTTGGTGTAGCGGATTGACTTCTGTGTCTCTTTCTAAAAATATCGCTGCGATTCCCGACTATGCTTTTTCAAACTGTTCATCACTCTCTTCAATCACTATTCCAGAAAGAGTAACCTCAATTGGTGATTTGGCTTTTATCCGTTGTGAGAGACTAACATCGATCCATATACCGGAGAGCGTGACTCAAATAGCAACTGGCGCATTTATGCGTTGCGAGAAACTAATATCCGTCACACTACCCAACGCTGCCATTGTAGCAGACGATTCGTTTAGTGGATGCGCCCTTCTGAAAGAGTTTGTTGTATCAAAAGATAACCCTTTGTATTGTGCCATTGATGGTGTCTTGTTTAGCAAAGACAAAAAGAATTTGTGTGCCTTTCCAGCCGGAAAATCGAAGAGTTACCAGATTCCGGATGGGGTCACAACAATTGGCAACTATGCATTTTCGAGGTGTAAAGAGCTGACCTCTATTACGCTACCGAAAAGTCTCACTACTATTGGAGCTGATGCTTTTTCCAGCTGCACAGGATTGACTTCCATCCATCTGCCGAATAGTGTTACCGCTATTGGTGATTATGCTTTTCTAGGTTGCACTGGTCTGACTTCCCTTGCTCTGTCGGACAATCTCACAACAATTGGGACAAAGGCTTTTAGCAACTGTTCAGGATTAACATTGCTCACTCTCCCAAAAGGTCTCACCTCATTTGGTTACAGAGCGATATATGGCTGCAATAGTCTGAAAAAGATCTATTGCAAATCCTTTGTGCCTCCGGTTATTGGTAAAACGCCAAGTCACACAAGTGAAACGTTTGGAGAAGACCCTCAATTAGCTTATAAAAAGAGTTGTGTACTGTATGTGCCAAACAGAGCTGTAAAGGCTTATTCTCTAGCAAATGAGTGGAGCAGCTTTGTGAACATCAGTGGCGAATGATAACTGCAATGAGAAGAGAAAACTAACTTGTGAGATTAGATTCATCTGATTGATCTGTAATCAGAATCGTATTGATAGTAAGATCGTTAGAAAAGTGGCGTGCAATTGACGGGTAAAGTACAAGATAAAAAATAGGACGAAGTGAAAATACAACCTAACATTGTTGAAAATTTAAATTCAACAATCATGAAACAACCGGAATTAGGTCGAAAGATCTCAGAGCTTCGAAAAGCAAAAGGATTAACACAAGAGGAACTTGTAGAGAAATGCAACATTGGCGTACGGACTATTCAACGGATAGAAACCGGCGAAGTAACTCCAAGGTCATATACGATTAAAGCAATACTTGCTGCTTTGGAGTGTGACCTTCAATCGATATCTGTTGAGGAAGACGAACGAAAAGTAAACAAACTTACCTATGGATTAAAACGTCTTTTCCTTATTAATGTTGATTTGAGCGAATCTTCTGCCTATTTCGTCAAACAATTAAATATCGCATGGGTAGTAGGATTGGCCTGTTTTATCTTAAGTTTTTTCGAGTTTATGGCTGATTATTATCTGGTTCGAGAGGATCGGTTTGTATTTACTATAGCATTCTATTTATTCATTAAACTAGCGACATTAATCACTTCTGTTTATTTTCAACGAGGTTTTATCCTGATTGGTTCTCTGTATAAGAACTATTTACTGAAAATAGTTTCTATCCTATTTATTGCTTGTACTATTCTTATGACCGTATTTGATCTTGCCTCCTTGTATGATGAATCAATTAGTTCGGCATTTCTAATGGGAGGTTTTAGTTTTACTTTTGGAGTTCTTTATCTTGTATTTGGCGTTGTCTTGATACGACTGAAGTATTTAACAGGGAAAATTGCAAACTATGCCGGTATCTTCTCGATCATTACAGGATGCTGTTTTCTCACACTAATAGGCTCCATTTTAGCATTCATCTTTTTAGTACCACTTGTATTATCGGAGATCATCATGCTTTATAGAGTTGCTGAAACCATTCAGACCAAACAAAAGGAATCCGGTGAAGCGTCTCCTTCAATTCCATTTTCTTGACTCTCACGATAATCTCGGCTTTTGAGCACATCGTCACCGCTTCGTGAATAGGGAATGTAATGTTTTTCTTAAGGCTTCGCAACCAGAAAGCAGGAATGATTGCCGGGGAGTTGTATCTTTACTTTGGTCAACTCCTCTCCTCCTTCTGAAAGATGGATATACTCTGCCTTGCTGACTTTTCCTGTATGTGGATCCCATAGTTCCGGTTCGATCTTGCCGCGCAAAATAACGGTATCGTCTATGTTGTCCAAGGTGATGTTAGCAAAATAATAGATGTTTGAAGTGTCTGTAATCTTGTGGATGTAGCGCAACTTGCTGCCTTTCTCCATTTTAACATCCCGTAGCGGGATCATCGTTTCGATGCATTGTCGGATCTTTGCTGCATCGGGCGTGGTAAGAAAGACGGCTTCTCCCCCTTTTGCATTCGTGTGGATCGTGACTGAATCCGATAGGATGTATTTCCGCTGATTGTCCATTTGTATGCCAAATATTTCACGTATGGTGGCTCGAACGTCTTTATTGAACTCTGCAGACCTTGTATGCAGCGTGCCTATCGCAATGACTTTGCCTCCGTTGTCGTAAAACTGCTTGATCTTCTTCAGATTGCTCCAGCGGATGGTCTGATGCGCAGGTATTACAATCACTTTGTATTTCTCATAGTTGACTTTGTTCGTGAGTTTCAATGTATTTCCTGCTACCTTACAGCGTTCATCGAGTACGTCGGGATGAAGCCAGGTGAAGTCGCAACAGATATCAGTAGAAAACAGTTCTCCCAGATCGGCATAGTTATCTTCGGGGATGGCTACTCCTCCTGCATAATAGCCAAGTGGACCGTCAAGATAATGACTGCCTTGTAAGGAGGCAATTGGATAGAGCAACGCGACATCGGCTACGTGGCGGCCTTTGGTTTGCAACAAGACATTGAGACGCCCGATAAAGGTGGAGTAGTCCGGCAGACCGTCTGCATAGAGGGGGTTGCGATAGGATAATTCGGGAAGGAAGGTCACTTTCTGGTTATCGTACCAGGCGGCATGAGGGATCAGGTAGTTGATCCCTTTGGTATATTGCTCCATGGCAATGGCATAGATCTCTTTCCAACTGAGGTTGCCCATATCGCCATAGGTTTCTGACATGACGAGTTGTTTGTCCCAGTTATAGGCCACCGAACTGATCAGCTTATAGTATTTCTCTGAGGGACGGCTGGCTCCTCCTCCGATCCGATCTATGCCGGGAATATCCTGAAACTGATGGCATTTCATGAGATCGCCGGAGATGCTGACGGGGTTTTTCATGTCTTCATTATCCTGATGTCCGGTAGCTGTGATGCCGCCGTGAGTGTCGCACCAGTCCTGTATCCTTTTCATAAAGCCCTTTGCATAAAGTTCGGTTCGGAAGCCAAACAGACTGTTGCGGGCTGCCTGTGTATCTACACCGATATCATACCAAAGCGCTGGATAATCTATCGTGGGACTGTATCCATACTTCTCCTCAAACCACTCATTGAAGCGGGGTGTCCACATGCGTCCGGCAGCGCGATACATCGTTGGTTCGTCGTAAAAGATGCCATCTATCGTCGTTCCGAAGTACTCTTTAAACTGGTCATAGAATTGCTGATGGACCATGCCTATAAACTTATCGACGGCATCAGGGTCGAGATAATCGACGTTGGGATCGCCATCAATGACACAGACAAAGATCATTACTTTCCAGGTGCCCGGTTGTACTTTCCATGTAATATGACCTTCAGATACTTTATGTGTAAGGTCTATCCGCTTGTTTGTGAGTGAATCCATTGCGACAATACTCATCAGTGTCCCTTTGGGCAATGCTCTGGCATATTCTCCCGGATAAGTGACTGTCTCTTCCAGTTTATCAAGCCGATGAATAGTGGCATCTGGAAATGCATTCTTAAATCTTGGAATCTCATCGCCGTTGATAGCACCTGCGCTACCACTGGGGAAACCATATTCGTCGTACAGACAAAGTTTCATCCCAAGCTTTTTGGCATTCTCCAGGGCGACATCATAGACCTTAAAGTAATCGTCTTCCAGATACTTTGGCTTGAAGTTTGCGCCAAACGGGAGGATACCCAGCCCACCGTAACCACATTTGTCGCGCAGGTTTTGCATCTGTTCGGTAATACCTTCTGGGGTTACAGTGACGTTGTTCCAAAACCACAAGGGTCTGGGTTTGTACTGAAGTGGTGGTGTGACGAAATCACGGGCACTTTGTGGATAAAGATCAGGAGGGACAATTGCCAGACAAACAAGACAGAACAGAAGCCTGAAATAGTAGCCACGGAAAATCTTTCTGGTTTTTTTTGTCCTACTAGGAATAATCATGATTGATGATGTAAAGTTGTGTGCGTAGTAATACGATTAATCTATTTGTTATTCAGATGCGTTAGATTTGATCTACTTTCCTGTTTCTAACGGACCTTCACTGTATTTCCATCCAGAGATATCAGATAGGTCTGACCTGCCGGCAGAGGAATACGGACTGTGTTGTCTGAAACCAAAACCGTTTGCAACAACACTCCGTTTTCTGTATAGACTGTCATCAGAGTCCCTGCTTCCACTCTTTCCAGGACAAGGAGATCACCTTTTCTATAGATCATCGGACCTTCAGCCGTTGTTTGCGGCACTGATGTTACCTCTTCCATAACATGTACAAAATCGCTCCACTGATCAGCAGCTGTATAAGTGGAAGATGAACCGATTGGTACATAGAGCGTGCAAATATCCGTGTCAACTCCACGAAAGACCGCACTATCAAGGGCAGGAGGAGTTGATCCGTTAGAATGGATTGAGGTTAATCTGTTACAACCACAAAATGCATCTTTACCAATGTAGGTAATGTCTGCCGGAATCGTGACGGATGTAAGATTCAGACAGGAATCAAAAGCACTCGCTGCTATCGAATGAACTCCATCCGGAAGGATATAAGTGGCTGACTTTGAATTGGGATAGACAAGCACTGTCTGTTTGTCTTTACTAAAAAGGACGCCGTCTACGGACGAAAAGTCTCTGTTATCTGTTGATACGACAATTTCTGTCAAGGCTTTACAACACTTAAATGCCAAAGAATCGATAGTGGCTACATTGGGTGGTATTGCAACCGATGTAAATGATCGGCAATGCATAAAGGCTAACTTCGCTATAGATGTGAGACTGCCCGGAAGGGTGAAAGAAGAGAGTCTTGTACAGTTTTGAAAGGAGCTCTCTCCAATTGAAGTAACGCCATCGGGAATTGTAAGAGTAGTCAGGTTATTGCAAAAATAAAAGGCATAATCACCTATCGAATCTACGCCGGCAGGAATGTTGTACACCGCTGCTTTTGCTGCTGCATAAGCGATCAGAGTCCGTTTGTCTTTGGTAAACAGAACGCCGTCCTCTGAACAGAAAGTATTATTTTGCTCGGAAACATCAAAGGCTTTCACGGAGGAACACTGACCAAATACATTGCAACCGAGCGTCGTGAGTTTGCTGCCTATCGTCACGGAGGTGATATCCCAGCAAAGACCAAAAGCGAGATCTCCTATCGAAACCACACTGTCGGGAAGAGTCACAGACTTTAATTGCAGACAGGAGTAAAATGCGCCACTGCCAATGGAAGTAAGTCCGGAACCGAAGGTGATGGACTTCATTGCGATACAGGTTCTGAAAGCATCAATGCCGATTGTTTTGACACTGTTGGGTATCTGTATGGAAGGGAGCATCTGACAGTAAAAGAAGGCACAGTCGCCAATGGATGTCACTCGATCGCCCATATCAACAGTGCGCAATGCCCAGCAGTTATGAAATGCGTGTGCACCGATCGACGTAATATTGTCTGAAAGAATGAGGTTCAGCAACCCTGTACAATC
>JAQUZH010000168.1 GCA_028691445.1 Bacteroidales bacterium
GGCTCCGACCACAATCACCTGTTTGGCATCAGACACATCCGGATAGTCAATCGATCTGTATCGTTCGTCACTGCAAGGTTCGTCGACATAGGCACGCACGGTCAGATTGACAAAGACATTCCGTTGTCGCGCATCAATAGAGCGTTTAAGCAGACGAATGGATGTGATCTGACCTTTTTTCAGACGATGGTCGCGAGCGATCAGTGTGCGTATGGTGGCATCTGAAGCTGCATCTTGCGGTGAGAGGCGATAAGTTGAGTCAATAATCATCCGGCAAAATATTAAGAAAGAAGAGCAGTACGATCAGGCAAAAAGATGTCTGAAAGCCTCTTCTACTTTCTTGAGTTGTACGATTTCAATCTTTAGTTTCTTAGTGTCAAACCCTTTCAGGTTGTTGGAAGGAATGAGGATCCGCTCGAATCCCAGCTTTTCAGCCTCTATGATCCGTTGTTCGATGCGGTTGACCGGACGGATCTCGCCCGAGAGACCCACCTCACCAGCCAGGCACGTACGACAATCAATAGCGATATCCATGCTGGAAGAGAGAATGGCACTGATGATTGCCAAGTCGATCGCGGGATCGCTCACACGCAGTCCGCCGGCAATATTGAGAAACACATCTTTCTGAGCAATCTTAAATCCGGCACGTTTCTCCAGCACAGCCAGCAGCATATTCATCCGTCGGATATCAAACCCCGTCGCAGAACGTTGCGGCGTACCATAAGCAGCCGTGCTTACCAGCGCCTGCGTCTCAATAAGAAAAGGGCGGATCCCTTCAATAGCAGCAGCAATAGCCACGCCACTCAGACCGGCGTGATCCTGCGAAAGCAACAATTCCGACGGGTTACTCACTTCGCGCAGACCGTCCTGCCGCATCTCAAAGATGGCCAGTTCGGAGGTACTTCCAAAGCGATTCTTTACCGATCTCAGGATGCGGTACATATAATGCTGATCCCCCTCAAACTGAAGCACCGTATCCACGATATGTTCCAGCACTTTCGGTCCGGCAATGCTTCCTTCTTTGTTGATATGGCCAATGATAAAGACCGGTATATTACTCTCTTTCGCATACCGAAGAATCGCCGCGGCACATTCGCGCACTTGCACGATACTACCCGGCGAAGATTCAAGAGACTCCATCGAGACCGTCTGAATCGAATCGATCACCACAAGTTCGGGATTGATATCATGGATATGTTCAAAGATCGTATCCAGCGAAGTCTCATTGGCGATAAAGCACTCTTTGTTGCCTCCTTTCAAGCGATCAGCCCGAAGTCTGAGTTGTTGCGCACTCTCTTCACCCGATATATAAAGCACCCTTTTTTGCAGTTGTAGCACCACCTGAAGGACCAGTGTTGACTTACCTATACCCGGTTCGCCGCCAATCAAAGTCATCGAACCCGGCACCAAACCACCGCCAAGCACACGGTTCAGTTCGCCGTTGTGCATATCGATGCGAATCTCCGCCGCACGTTCCACTTCATGAATCAGGAGCGGTCGAACCTTCTCTTTGGCACTCTTAGACTGCGTAAAACGGTTCTCTTTACCAACCACCTCTTCCACACAGCTGCTCCAAGCCTTGCAGGCAGGACACTGTCCGAACCATTTCGGAAAATCATTGCCACATTCTTTGCAGAAGAAAAGCGTTTTTTGTTTTGCCATGATCCCCCTAATTAAAATGGAACTTCATTCGGAGAGAAACCACCGCCAAACGAAGAGTTGCCCGGCGCCGCCCCCTGCTGTTTATTCCAAGTGTTTACTTTAGAATCTAGTTCGATGCTCGCAGAAGAAAGCGTATTGTAGTTGAATGTATTATCGTCTTCCGGATTCATAAACTTTGCATATTCACCTTTAAACCGCAGACGCACATCGCCCACGGCACCATTACGATGCTTCGCAATAATAATTTCAGCAATACCTATGGTCGAGTTGCCGGCTTCATCCGTCAAGATCTTATAGTACTCCGGACGGTGAATAAAGCAAACCATGTCCGCATCCTGCTCAATGGCACCCGACTCACGCAAGTCCGCCAACTGCGGACGCTTATCCGCTCCGGTACGACTTTCCACACCACGGTTAAGCTGTGACAAGGCAATGATAGGAATATTCAGTTCTTTAGCAAGTCCCTTCAAGGAACGAGAGATCATACTCACCTCCTGTTCGCGGCTGTTGAAAGACATACCGCTGGCATTCATCAACTGAAGGTAGTCAATGATAATGATCTTCACACCATGTTCGCGCACCAGTCGGCGTGCTTTGGTACGTAACTCAAAGACAGAAAGACTCGGAGTATCATCAATATAGACAGGAGCTCCAAAGAGCACATTCATTTTCTCTTTCAGCTGTCGCCACTCCTCATCGTTGAGGTGACCGCTTTTGATCTTGTCGCCGGGAATCTCGCACACATTCATCAGCAGACGGTTGACAAGCTGTACATTGGACATCTCAAGAGAGAAGACCGCCACAGGTTGCTTCTCATCCACAGCCATATTCTTTGCCATAGAGAGCACAAAAGCAGTCTTTCCCATAGCCGGACGAGCCGCAAAGATGATAAGATCTGAACTTTGCCAACCGGAGGTGATCTCATCCAGCTTTTTATATCCGGAAGCAAGACCACTCAATCCATCTTCGCGTTTTGACGCAGCCATGATATTATTGTACGCATCCGAAATAACCGGATCGATCTGCGTCACATCTTTTCGCATCTGTCGCTGTGAGATCTCAAAGAGTTTACCTTCCGCCTCCTGCATCAGATCATCCACATCGAGGGTCTCATCAAACGCTTTCGTCTGAATATCCGACGTGTAGGTAATCAACTCGCGGGAGAGATATTTCTGTTGGATGATACGCGCATGATATTCAAGATGGGCAGCTGAAGCCACCTTTCCGGTGAGCATTGCCACATAATAACTACCGCCCACCTCTTCCAGTTTGCCGAGCAACCGAAGTTCTTCCGTCACAGTAAGCATGTCGATCGGACGTTGCTTGACAGAGAGCGACTGGATAGCGATAAAGATTTGTTTGTGTACATTGTCATAGAAACACTCCGGCTTGAGTATTTCGCTGACGATAGAATAGGCATCCTTTTCCAGCATCAAGGCTCCGAGCACAGCCTCTTCCAGTTCGCGCGACTGAGGTTGTAGTTTTCCAAATTCCGGAACCAGTGGATTCGATTTCTTCTTACTCGTTTGATACTGTGGTTTTTCGGTTGCCATACACGCTTCTTTTATTTTGATTGGGCAACAAAGTTAATGAAATTTGCCTACTTTTGTTCTTTCAACTCAAATATTCCATGCTATGATCCGATTTCCAAATGCAAAAATAAACCTCGGACTAAACATCACTCGCCGAAGAGCCGATGGATATCACGATATAGAAACCGTCTTTTACCCGATAGGATGGAAAGATGCACTTGAGATCGTTCCCTCCGCGCAACAAAAAGAAGGTTGCAGCTATCAGGGAAGCGGATTAGTAATAGACTGCCCACCCGAAAAGAACCTGGTACTCAAAGCATATTCCTTGCTGAATAAAGAGTTTCCGCTGCCTCCGGTCGATGTCTATCTGCACAAAGTCATCCCGTTTGGAGCCGGACTAGGAGGAGGCTCATCCGATGCCGCCTCGATGCTGCTCTTACTCAACGAATGGGCCGGTTTAGGTTTGTCGTTGGACCAACTGGCCGGTTATGCCTCCAAACTAGGAGCAGACTGTTCCTTCTTTATCTACAACAAACCACTCTTTGCCCACGGTATAGGCAATCTCTTCGAACCCGTTCAACTCTCCCTAACAGGCTACTACCTGGCATTAGTCAAACCACCCGTGTTTGTCTCAACCGCAGAAGCCTATGCCTCAGTGAATCCGACACTCCCGGAGGTCTCTTTGAAAGAGCTTCTGAAGATGCCGGTCAATGAGTGGAAAGGGAAGGTTGTCAATGACTTTGAGCAAAGTGTTTTTGAACGTTACCCCCTTATCGCAGAGATAAAAGAGCGACTATACGCCAAGGGTGCGCTCTATGCTTCCATGTCTGGATCAGGCTCCTCCGTCTTCGGCCTCTTTTTAGATAAACCTGATATAAACGGACTTTTTAATGGTTTTGACTGTTATTTTGATAGTTTATAACAGCGCTTTCAGATGCTTCTATAAGTAAATGCTTGCAATTTGCTTCTTTATTCGTCGAAAAACCATTAACTTTGCAAACGCAAAAAATAATAATAGTTTATGGCAAAGGTAAAAGGAACCGTTTTGGTAAATACCGAACGTTGCAAAGGTTGTGAATTATGTGTAGTAGCCTGTCCGACAGGTACGTTGGCACTTGCAAAGAAAGAGGTAAACGACAGAGGATACCATTATTCATACATGGAAAATCCTGACGCTTGCATTGGATGTGCTGCATGTGGCATTGTATGTCCGGATGGCTGTATCACAGTGTATAAAGTAAAACTGTAAGAATTATGTCAGAAGAAATAAAATTAATGAAGGGCAATGAGGCCATAGCACATGCAGCAGTACGCTACGGTCTGGATGGCTATTTTGGATATCCTATCACTCCACAGTCAGAGATCCTTGAAACATTGACTGAGTTAAGACCCTGGGAGACGACCGGTATGGTTGTGTTGCAGGCAGAAAGTGAAGTCGCTGCGATTAATATGGTCTATGGTGGAGCAGGAGCCGGTAAAAAGGTGATGACCTCCTCTTCCAGTCCGGGTGTCAGTTTGAAGCAGGAGGGCATCTCTTATATTGCAGGAGCTGAACTTCCTTGTCTGATTGTCAATGTGATGCGTGGAGGTCCCGGTTTGGGAACCATCCAGCCAAGTCAGGCAGACTATTTCCAGACCACAAAAGGGGGTGGACACGGCGACTATCGCCTGATTGCCTTAGCACCTTCCTCCGTACAGGAGATGGTTGACTTTGTAGGGCTCGGACTTGATCTGGCATTCAAATACAACAATCCGGCCATTATTTTGGCAGATGGAGTTATTGGTCAGATGATGGAAAAGGTTGTATTGCCAAAGCAACAAACGCGTCGTACAGAGGAAGAGATCCGGAAACATAGCCCTTGGGCAGTTACCGGAAAGAGGGGAGATCGCAAACGCAATGTGATCACTTCCCTCGAACTGGATCCGGAACGCATGGAACAGAACAACATCCGTTTTCAGGCTAAATATCGCACCATCGAAGAGAATGAAGTGCGCTATGAAGAGCTCTACTGTGAAGATGCAGAATACATTGCCGTGGCGTTTGGTTCAAGTGCCCGTATCTGTTTGAAAGCCGTGGAAATAGCCCGCGAACAAGGCATCAAACTCGGACTTCTCCGTCCGATAACCTTGTGGCCTTTCCCGACAAAGATCATCAAAGCCTATGCCGAAAAAGTAAAAGGCTTCCTTTCTGTTGAATTGAATGCCGGACAAATGGTAGAAGATATACGTTTGAGTGTCAACGGTCGTACGGCTGTCGAACATTATGGTAGGATGGGAGGTATCGTCTTTTCTCCGGAAGAGATTGTGGAAGCTCTCAAGGAAAAACTAATCAAAGAGTAAGGAGACTAAGTTATGATAACTGCAGAAGAAATGATTAAACCTGAGAATCTGGTTTATACAAAGCCCAAACTGATGAACGATACCCATATGCATTATTGCCCGGGTTGTAGTCATGGTGTGGTGCATAAATTGGTGGCGGAAGTAGTCGAAGAGATGGGCATGGAAGAGAAGACGATCGGAGTATCTCCGGTAGGTTGCGCCGTGTTTGCCTATAATTATATTGATATTGACTGGCTGGAAGCTGCTCACGGAAGAGCTCCTGCTGTAGCCACAGCGGTAAAGCGTCTCTCTCCCGACAAAATGGTCTTTACCTATCAGGG
>JAQUZH010000169.1 GCA_028691445.1 Bacteroidales bacterium
CAGACTTGAGTTTGCCGACCACTTCGGAAGGCGTTGAAAAAGAGACCTTACTCTCTTCAGCAAAACGGGGTAAAGCTTTCATGAATTCAAAGATTCCGGATTCACGACCTTGAAGTTCGCCGAATGTTTCGTAATTCATAAACAAGTTGACCACCTGCTCTGATTCGGGAGTCGTTGCTATCCAATGAACAAACTTATCAGCAGTCAGCGGATACTCATTCCAATGCGTATTTGAGAAACGGAAGGCGATATCATCGCTTAGTTTGTAGTTTCTCAGCAACAGTTTTAATTCGGGGTTAGCAGAAGAAGCATAGAGATAATTGGGGCTCTTCCATCCTAAAAGATGCTTCGCCCCTTCTGTAATCATTCCTTTATATCCCAGCGAAGAGACAATAGAGCCAATATCATCCGAGTAAATTAACTCTGTATTACGAAATACTGTCGGAGTTTGACCAAACAACTCTTTGATGGTCTCTGTCTGTTGTTTGACTTGCTCGACAAACTCCTCACTATCCTTCAAAGAGGCAAGAGAGTGGGCATAGGTTTCGGCAAGGAACTCAACACATCCTGTTTTTGCAAGTTCTTTGAAACCGTCAATGACTTCGGGTGCATACACCTGAAGCTGCTCTAATGCAATGCCCGAAATGGAAAGTGCAAACTTAAATTTACCTTGCGAAGCTTGAATCATATCCAGCATCAGTTGGTTGGCTGGAATAAAAGAACGATCTGCTATTCTTCGAATAATATTCTCATTATTAAAATCATCGTAATAATAATGATCTTTCCCTATATCAAAGAAACGATATCTCTTTAGTCGAAAGGGTTGATGTATCTGAAAATAGAAACAAATAGTTTTCATATGACGTAAGTATATAATTTAAAAATGAATTGTTAAGATCTCAGTACCTTCTCATATATGGCCCGAACACGATTACCTGCATACTCCCATTTGATATTGTCGACCTCTTTTTTTCCTTCCTTCTGAAGAAACTCGG
This sequence comes from Bacteroidales bacterium, assembly GCA_028691445.1. Taxonomy (GTDB): domain Bacteria; phylum Bacteroidota; class Bacteroidia; order Bacteroidales; family JAQUTK01; genus JAQUTK01. The sequence continues at coordinate 996 of JAQUZH010000169.1, forward strand.
CCATATCCGGATAGGTACAGATAGAATAGATCGCATCAGCCATTCCATCTATATCCCAATAATCAAGCTTTATTGCATTCATCAATATCTCAGCACATCCGGATTGTTTGGAGATGATAGTCGGCACACTCACCTGCATGGCTTCAAGAGGAGAGATTCCAAACGGCTCAGAAACAGAAGGCATGACATAAACATCGCTGGACTTAAGCATCTCATATACCTGTTTGCCTTTTAAGAAGCCGGTAAAATGAAACCTGTCGGCTATCTTTCGCCGGGCTGCAAGATCAATCATCTCCACCATTTTATCGCCACTGCCTGCCATTACAAAGCGAATATTCTTGGAGCGTTCCAATACTCTGGACGCAGCTTCTACAAAGTATTCCGGACCTTTTTGCATGGTGATTCGTCCTAAAAACGTAACCACCTTTTCTTTCGGATTCTTATTTGGTATAATGTTCTGAATCTCTTTGCTGACGGGTTCCACAGCATTATGAATGGTAGTGACTTTTTGCGGATCAACATGATACTTATTAATTACCGTATCTCGTGTCAGATTACTTACAGTAATAATATGATCAGCATAATCCATACCATTCTTCTCGATAGCGAATACCTGGGGATTCACATTTCCTCTGCTTCGATCAAAATCCGTTGCGTGCACATGAATTACAAGCGGCTTTCCTGTTACTGACTTGGCATGAATACCGGCAGGATAAGTTAACCAGTCATGCGAATGAATCACATCAAAATCAGTTGCCCGAGCGATAACACCAGCACATATTGAATAGTTATTGATCTCTTCAAGCAAATTATCCGGATAACGACCGGAGAATCCGATACATCCCAATTCATTGGTATAAATACTACTGAAGTCGGCGTAGATATGGTCTCTTAACTTGTAATAGAGCTCGGGGTCCATTGTGTTGCCTACCTTTCTTTTGACTTGATCATAGTTAATATCTCTCCAGTTTACAGGAACATTACAAGCTCCGATAATCTTCAGAAAACTTTGATCCTCATCCCCATAGGGCTTAGGTATAACAAACGTAATATCCATGTCACTTTGCATCGCCATGCCTCTGGTTAATCCGAAGCTGGCTGTACCTAAGCCTCCTAAAATATGAGGAGGAAATTCCCATCCAAACATTAATGCTTTCATAATCACATTAGTTGTTTTTAATTTTCTTCAAAAGTTTTAATACACGCAGAATCCCGGCAACACTCATAGCAAATGAGACTGCCCCTCTCCCTTTGAAAGGCGGGTTTCCGTCAAATACTTCAGGGATAGAACCTATACAGTGGCTTTTCATTTCTTCTTCAAACCCAATGAGTGTACGCTCCACAAAAGTGATTCCACTCATTTTATAGATTCTCAGATAAGCTTCAAGATAGGCACCACACAACCATGGCCAGGCAGTTCCCTGATGATAAGCATAATCGCGTTGGATCTGTGTTCCGACGTAATAGGGATTATAGCCGGTGCTTTTAGGACTCAACGAACGAATTCCCTTGGGAGTCAGAAGTTCTCTGGTCACCACATCCAATACGATCTTTTGTTGCATTCTATCTAATGGAGAGTAGTCTAACGATACGGCAAAAATCATATTGGGACGAACACTCCAATCTACATAATCTCCATCTACATAATCATAAAGATAGCCATAACCATTCAGGAATGTGTTCACAAATGACTTCTGTGTATTAATGGCCAAATCCTCCAGTATTTCGGCATATTCAGTATCAGAATCCTTTTTCAATGCGGATATAAACTTCAACGCGTTATACCACAAACAATTAATTTCGACTACATATCCCGTACGGGAAACAACAGGTCTGCCATTGACAGTGGAGTTCATCCAGGTTATCGCACGGTCTTTGCCATTGATAGATAGCAGTCCATTTTCATGCAAGTTCAAATTAGGATGTTTATTTGCACGGATATAATCCATAATATCTGTCAGCAAATCGCCATACTTTGAGACACACTCGTCAACTCCAACTTCTTTCGAATACTGCTGAAGAGACCAAACAGCCCAAAGCAGCACATCAGGATGATCTATCTCATAGATTTTACGTTCTAACGGTTTGTTTTGCATGAAGTTATACATCGCAGGAATAGCCGTATTCATTATTTGCTCGAAAGAATTGCGATCCTCAATAGAAAGCGTTGTGCCTGGCAAAGAAATAAACATATCGCGGGCACGACACTTAAACCAAGGGTAACCTGCCAGAATATACATCTCGTTCTCACCCACCTTATAATAAAACTGTTGGGCAGAGTTTTTCAGACAGTTAAAAAAACTATCCCGCTTGGGACGAAGAAGGCACTCTTGTTCAAAGAGTGTAGCTAAATTCTTTGTAGAGATCTCACTGGTTCCGGCAGAAAAGACAACACTTTCTCCTTTTTTGATCGCCAGTTCAAAGTATCCGGGCACATACAAGTCCTCCTTGTAGTTGTAGCCGCGCTCCTGTTCTTTGATGTACTCCAGACCACGATACCAGTCCGGATTAAAATGATAATCGCACTTCTTACTGAATTGCATATACAAATCCGGATATCCTTCATACATCTTGGTACGAATACCATTCTCAACCATGTGATACTCTTTGTTCACATTATTATTTTCGCAGCAGGACATTCTGACACTGCGAAAAGCCAGATAGGGACTAAAGCGCAGTTTTGTAGGAGAATGTGCATCCAACAAGGTATATCGGATCAGTATTCTGTTTTCATGGGAGATAAACAACTTTTCTTTCGATAAAATTACTCCTCCGACACGATACACAGTACGAGGCACTGTGTCACAATCAAACTCACGAATATACTTATGGCCTCGGGGACTAAAATTGTCTGCTTGATATTTATGTAATCCCAAATTAAAGGGAACATCATGCTGAATGACAGTCTCGTCCAAAGAGGAGAGCAAGACATGATTATCATCATCCAGTTCCGGTATAGGTATGACCAATAACCCGTGATATTTTCTTGTATTACAATCCACAATCGTGGTACAATGATAAGCTCCGGCTCTGTTTGTACGCAATATCTCCTTATAAAGCGTCTCTTCCAGATTCAGCATTGTTACTTTATCAAATTTCAGATAACTCATAGCATTTTGTTTTTACTAGGTAAAGAAAATATCTTACTACTTTTCAACACCGCAAGGTACAAAAAATAGCGAATAACACACTTCTTAATTGACTCTTTTTTGTTAAAGTGATTTTTTTCCTCAAACAAAGCTAAATCACCTTCTTTATATATCGTGTACCATCTCCGAGAATGGGGAAAAAAAAATCCGCACGTATATTGCGGATTTTTATACTGAATGAGAGAATTTCAATTGGCCATTTCAGATATAAACTTAATACGGACCATTCGAATCTCTTCTTCAGAGTAATCATTTCCCAAGTCTTCAATAGCGACGTTAATATCGTCTGTTTGAGACTCTTTAAAATACTGGAACACATCCAATATCTGATCATCATCCATCACTTCATGCAAGAAATAATCAATGTTGATCCTCGTACCTGAATATACAATAGCCTCAATCTCATCCAGAAGTTCGCTAAACTCCAACCCTTTCGAGAAAGCCAAATCATCCAATGCAATTTTCCGGTCGATGCCCTGAATAATGGAGACTTTCATCTTTGATTTATTCGCTACAGAGCGTACTCTTAAATCATCCGGCCGTTCAATTTCATTCTCGATCACATGCTTTTTAATGAGCGCGGCAAACTCCTTTCCATATCTTTTGGCTTTTCCACTTCCTACACCGGGAATATTTTGAAGCTCATCCACCGAAGTAGGATACGTTGTAGCCATCGCTTCAAGCGACGGATCCTGAAATATGACGTAAGGAGGTAAATCCAGATTTTTTGCAATCTTTTTTCGAAGGTCTTTCAACATTGAATACAAAGCCGGATCAACAGCACAAGCTGCACCACCTTTTATTGGAGTATCTTCCTCCTCTTCTTCAAAGTCATTATCACCTGTTATTTTAAACGATTTTGGTTCCTTCAGAAATTTTTTGCCTTCTGCTGTTAATTTCAAGAGTCCGTAGTTTTCAATATCTTTATCAAGATATCCTGCTATCAACGCTTGTTGAATCACTGCATTCCAAGTCTTCTCATCTTCATCTTGACCACAGGCATACACCTCAAGATCCTCATGATTGTAGGATAAAATTTCCGAATTTTCTCTTCCTAAGAGAATATCTATTACATAATCCTGTTTGAATTTTTCTTTCAAAGCGACTACTGCTTCCAATACAGTAATCAATAGCTCTTTAGCTTCCACCTGCACCTTTGGGTTTAAACAATTATCACAATTTGAGCAATTATCCTCAGTATATTCTTCTCCGAAATAATGTAACAACATCTTTCGGCGACACACAGACGACTCTGCATAAGCTGCTGTTTCAGCCAGCAACTGTTTGCCAATTTCTTGTTCGGCAATCGGTTTACCTTGCATAAACTTCTCTAGTTTCTGCAAGTCCTTATACGAGTAGAACGTCAGACAAATTCCTTCACCCCCATCTCTACCGGCACGACCGGTTTCTTGATAATACCCTTCAAGACTCTTGGGTATATCATAATGGATTACAAAACGAACATCAGGTTTATCAATTCCCATACCAAACGCAATAGTCGCTACAATCACATCGATTTCTTCCATCAGAAAAGCATCCTGATTTTGAGAGCGTGTCTGCGAATCTATTCCGGCATGATAGGCAATCGCCTTTATATTATTCACTTGCAATACAGCGGCAAGTTCTTCCACTTTCTTTCTACTCAAACAATAGATAATACCCGACTTACCTTCGTTTGCTTTGATGAATTTGATGATCTCTT
>JAQUZH010000170.1 GCA_028691445.1 Bacteroidales bacterium
GTGATGATACGGATGTGATGATTACGGCATTGACACAAGGAAAATCAACCATAGACATCAAAGCGGCGGGCACTGCCATGCGTTTCCTGACCGCATACCTGGCACAGCTTCCCGGCGAGTGGATACTGACAGGTACGGAACGGATGAAAAACCGTCCGATACGGCTGCTGGTCGATGCACTGCGTATGCTGGGAGGCCAACCGGACTATATGGAAAAAGAGGGATATCCTCCTTTGAAGATCAGCGGCACCACCTTGCAAGGAGGCGAAATTACACTCGATGGAAGTATTAGTTCGCAGTACATCTCTGCCTTGCTGATGATTGCTCCGAAGATGCATGACGGTCTGAAGATTACGCTTGCCGGCACTGTCATCTCCAAACCCTACATCCACCTGACTTTGAGTTTGATGAAAGAGTTTGGGATAGAGAGTAGCTGGTCTGGCCAGACCATCTCGATTGCTCCGCAAGCATATAAACCCACCCCTTTTGTCGTTGAGTCTGACTGGTCTGCAGCCTCCTACTGGTATCAGATGGCTGCTTTATGCGACAATCAGGAGATCGAACTGCTCGGATTGAAGAAAAACAGCTACCAGGGTGATGCCCGACTGACGGAGATTTTCAAGCTACTGGGTGTTACGACGCACTATACGGATAGAGGGGTGTTGCTCCGCAAGCAGAAAGAGCATTGCGAGAGGTTTGTGTATGACTTCGTGGATCAACCGGATCTTGCGCAAACGCTCGTCGTTACTTCGGCGCTGATGGGTATTCCTTTCTGCTTCACCGGACTTAAAAGTCTGAAGATCAAAGAGACGGATCGGATCTTTGCGCTGATTCAGGAGATGAAGAAGTTGGGCTATCTGCTTCGTGAATCAGAGGAGAACACGCTGGAATGGAATGGCGAACGGTGTGCGGCGGAAGAAGTTCCGGTCATTGCGACCTACGAAGATCATCGCATGGCGATGGCTTTTGCTCCGGCTGCCCTCAAATTAAAAGAAATACGAATTGAAGATCCGCAAGTCGTTTCAAAATCATATCCCTCCTATTGGGAAAACCTGAAACAAGCCGGATTTACTATACAAACAGAAAAATGATGATATGGAACCTTTTGTTATACTGACACTCTCGCTGCTCATTTTAGGTATTGTCTGCTTCCTCGCAGACAAATGGTTGAGAAAAACCGGACGGCTGACGGATAAGCCCAAGCAAACGGATGCGCCACAAGCGGAGAATAAAGAGGAGGAGGAGGAGGAGGAATGTTGTGGTCAACATGAGATTTGTGAAAAAGACTCTCTGATCCTCATGAAGGATAAAATTGAGTACTATGAGGACGAGGAACTGGACGCATACATTGGTGTATCGTCTGAAGAGTATTCCGAAAAGGCTATCAGTGAGTTTGCAGAGGTATTCTACACCTTAAAGGAAGAGGAAGTAGCGGGATGGACCCGTAGTCTGCAACTTCGGGGAATCGAGATACCTGAATCACTGAAAGAAGAGATACTTATGGTGGTCCGCGAACGAAGGTTCAGAAAATCAAAGCAATAAAACGGCTTCTATTCAGTTATTACAGTATAAAAAAAGAGGTGAAGACGAAGCTGAAATATTATCTACCGGCATTTCTATCGATTGTCATGCTTATGGGGTGTTCTACGCAGAAAAATACGTGGAAGACTCGCAGCTTTCATGCCTTTACTACGCGTTACAATGTGTACTTTAATGGTCATCAGGCTTATCTGAAAGGAGAGAAAGCGCTGAATAACGCCCACAAAGACGATTTCACCAAACCAATCAGTCTCTATCGGATCAGCGATGTAGGCGAAAAAGCAGGAGGTGGTAGTGATTTTGACCTTGCAATTGAAAAGAGCAAGATCGCGATCAAGGCTCACTCCATCAAAGTAAAGCCGAAGAAGAACCGCAACAAACTGAAAGATCCCAAATATATTCGTTTCATCAATCAGGAAGAGTTTAATCCTTTTCTCTACAATGCCTGGTTTCTATGGGGTAAATCGCTGTATCATAAAGGCGACTTTATGGGTGCCTCCTCGGTCTTTTCGTATATCATGCGCCATTATGTAAGCGATGAAAAGATTGTCAATGAAGCTCGTATCTGGCAAATGCGTTGTTACAATGACATGAAATGGTTTTACGAAGCGGAGGATCTGATTCACAAGACGGATATTGAGAAGCTCGAAGGGAAATCGAAAAGTCTATATACAGCGGCCTACTGCGACTATCTGCTCAAACAGAAAAAATACAAAGAAGCGATTCCTTATCTCAAAGAGGCGCTCAAATCAGCCAATAAAGATGAGAAAATGAGATGGCAGTTCTTACTGGCGCAGCTCTATCAGATGGATGGTCAGAAAGAAGAGGCTTACAACTACTACGGAAAGGTGATTCGCAAAAATCCGCCTTACGTAACGGAGATAAGCGCCAGAATCAAACAAACCGAAGTGGCGACCGGATCCAATACGCAGAAGAGTCTGTCCAAACTGAAACGGATGGCTAAAAACGGGAAAAACCTCAACTATCTGGACATGGTCTACTATGCGTTGGGCAATCTCTACCTGCAACAGGGAGATACCGTAAAAGCGCTTGAGAGTTATGGAAAAGGGGTATCGTTGAGCAAACGCGGTGGTATCGACAAAGCGGTCTGCTTCTTAAAAATGGGTGATATTTATTATGCCCAACACAAGTATATGCATGCGCAACCTTGCTATTCACAGGCTTTCGGCCTTTTTAGTAAGGAGAGTGAAGAATATAAACGGCTGGCCATACTTTGTCCGGCGCTGGATGACATGAGTGTGTATGCCCGAAACATTGAAGAGCAAGATAGTATTCAAGCGCTGGCCCGAATGCCTGAAGCGGAAAAGATGAAAATCATCAATGCGGTCATCGAACAGGTGAAAAAGGCTAAGAAGGAGGCCCAAGCGGAAGATATAAAGGCACAGATGGAAAAGAGGGGTGGCAGAACTGCTCCGACAACAAACAGGCCTACACCACCCACACCCAAAAGTACGAATGTGGACAAGTCCTGGTATTTTTACAATCAGACGGCTATGACAGAAGGGAAGAGTGCTTTTCAACAGAAATGGGGAAACCGCAAACTCGAAGACAACTGGCGCAGAAAGACGAAAGATGCGGCGATCTTACCGGATGCGAAAGAGGATACACCCCAAACGCCCGGCGATTCAACGGCAACGAATACTGCGGGCGGTTCTCTGAAGAATGACTCGACAAAGGTTGCGGCAAAAGATTCATTGGAAGACGAATTGGAAACTCCGGAGTATTATCTCGCACAACTGCCCACCACGCCTGAAGAGTTTGAGGCATCTAATGTGCTTATACGCGAAGGTCTTTACAATGTCGGTTTGATTTTGAAAAACAATCTGAATGATTACGACGCGGCATTGACAAGTTTTGAAAGTCTACTCGCTAGATTTCCGGAGAATGATTTTCTGGCTGATACCTATTATAATCTGTTCCAGATCTATTATCGGAAGAAGGACAAAGAGAAGGCGGAATATTACCGGTTGAAGTTGATTAATGAGTTCCCCGACAATGAAAACGCGATATTGCTTGCGGATCCCAACTTTGAACATGAGTTTCTGATGGCTCGTCAGATACAGGATTCGGTCTATGTGGATACCTACAAAGCCTATCTGGAGAAGCAATCGGGATTGGTAAAAAGCAACTACGAGTTGATCAGAAGCAAATACCCGAAGGCTGAACTGATGCCTAAATATATGCTTGTCTATGCGCTCTCGCTGCTGAAGGAGGGTGACAAAGAGGGCTTTAAGGAGATCATCGAGCTGCTGTTGAAAGAGTATCCTGCGAGTGATGTCAGCGAACTGGCGACAGCGATTGGAAAAGGTATTTATGAAGGGCGCGACTTAGCGGATGGAGGCGATATCTCCTCTTCGATCTGGGAGCGCAAACTGGCTGCAAATGACTCGACGAAAACTGATTCCGTCAAGATCTCATTCTCTGATGAGAAAGAAACACCCTACCTGTTGCTCCTTGCCTATCCTTCGGGAACGGTGGACAACAACAAACTGCTTTTCAATGTGGCTAGCTACAACTTCTCCAACTTCCTGGTGAAGAACTTTGACCTCGCAAACAGTACCTTTAACGACATTGAACTGCTTATTGTTTCCGGTTTCGCTACCTATGATGATATCATGTGGTACAAACAGATGTTTTACGAACGAGAAGTGCTTGATGTTGACATGAACCGACAGATACGGCCGGTCATCATCTCGGTCAAGAACTATGATCTACTGAAGAAATATTTCTCTTTTGATGATTATTTCAAGTATTACGAAGAGCATTACAATCAACCTGATATACCTTTGACAGAATGAAACAAGAACGGATCTTATGGGCTGATGATGAAATCGATTTACTCCGGCCTCACATTGTCTTTTTGCAGAATAAAGGCTTTGAAGTGGTTACCGTGACCAATGGTCAGGATGCTGTTGAGAAGTGTAAAGAGGAAGACTTTGAAATCATCTTTCTGGATGAAAACATGCCGGGGATCAGCGGACTGGAGACTCTTTCTTTCATCAAAGAGATCAATCCGAATGTGCCTGTGGTGATGATCACCAAAAGCGAAGAGGAGAACATCATGAATCAGGCGATTGGAAGCAAGATTACGGACTATCTGATCAAGCCGGTCAATCCGAATCAGATTCTGCTGACGATAAAGAAGTTTGTTCACCAAAAAGGGATCATCAGCGAGACTACAACCACCTCTTACCAACAGGAATTTACGAAGATCAGTTCGCAGATCAATGAGGCTGCTTCGTATGAAGAGTGGGCCGAGGTATACAAAAAGATCATCTACTGGGAACTGGAATTGGAGAGCAGCAACAACTCCATGGATGATATCTTGAAATCTCAGAAGACGGATGCCAACAGTGAGTTTGGAAAGTTTGTCAAACGTAATTACCTGGGCTGGATCAACAACCCGGACAATCGGCCTATCATGAGTCCTGACCTGTTTAAGAAGAAGATCTTTCCTATTCTGGACAAAGGAGAAAAGGTGTTCTTTATCCTTATTGACAACTTCAGACTAGATCAGTGGCGCATCGTGCAGCAGACTCTCTCCGACTACTTTACGTTTGATGAAGATCTCTATCTGAGTATCCTTCCCACGGCGACTCAATACGCAAGAAACTCAATCTTCTCGGGACTGATGCCTCTGCAGATTGAAAAGATGTTTCCGGAGCTGTGGGTCGATGAAGAGTCGGAAGAGATGAAAAACCTCAATGAAGAGCCTCTTATTCGGACACATCTGGATCGCTACAGACGAAAGAACAGTTTCTCATACAACAAAATACTGGATTCTCAATCGTGCGAGAAGTTGATTCAGAATATCTCTCAGTTGCAAAACAATGACTTGAATGTGATTGTACTAAACTTCATTGATATGCTTTCGCATGCACGTACAGAGTCAAAGATGATTCGCGAACTTGCCTCTTCTGAAGCGGCCTACCGTTCGTTGACTCTCTCCTGGTTCAAACATTCGTCCACACACGAGTTGTTCAAGTCTTTGGCTGAGAAGGGATACAAGATTATATTGACGACTGATCACGGCACGATCCGTGTGGATAATCCCGTGAAAGTAATTGGCGACCGCAACACCAGTGTGAACCTTCGTTACAAACAGGGGAAGAATCTAAGCTACAACCCCAAGCAGGTTTTTGAGATCAAACAACCGGAGAAAGCTGGTTTACCTAGTCCGAATGTGAGTACCTCATACATCTTTGCACTCAACAATGATTTCTTTGCCTATCCCAACAATCACAACTATTATGTCTCTTACTACAAGGGAAC
>JAQUZH010000171.1 GCA_028691445.1 Bacteroidales bacterium
CTTTGATCCCAAAGCAAGGACCCGCCGCCAGAGCATTCAGCTGAAAATCCATCTCGATGGTATAATCTGTCACCTTGCCCAGGGTAGCCGATTCATTTTCCCCTTGCTTGAGCGTCGTCGCCTTGATCCATTGGGCATTGCTCCAACCCGTATCCATCAAGCCTGTTTCAAAAAAAGCCATCTCCGAGGACGAGATCTTTTTATTGTTGCCATCCCACACATCCACATGCCAGAAATAGCGAGTAGAAGGCTTGAGAGCCACACCCGCATAAGCGTTGTTTATCGACTTTCCAGACTTTACGCGTCCCGAATTCCATACCGGTTTATTTCCCGACTGATCCGTAGAAACGATAATTTGATACGCAGTTTGTTTGGCACCTCGTTCACTGGCGGTAAATATCCAGCTGAATCGCGGTTTTTTTAGATCAATCCCGACGGGATTTTGGAGGTATTCCGTACGAAGATGCTTCACTTCAGGAGCGTTTTTAGCCGGCAAACTGAATGAAAACAACAGGAAGAGTCCCAGTAAGAAGAGTAACTTTCTCATAATTTTAGATTTAACGAAGCAGGTATTATTTGTTTTTGAATTCTTATTTCGAAGCTACAAATATACAAGAAGATACAGAAGTAGAACCTTCAAAATTGATCAATTATCTTTCAAAAATGATATCTCTTATCAAATGGGTTGGTTTTGCTGCTTTAGGCTGCAGCTTCTGTTGGTTCGTCAGGTTCTCTTTCTTTTCCTTCGCTAACAGCTACACCTCTTAACCGTCTTTGTCTCTTCTCCTGCTACTTCGTCATTTTGAACGTTTCGTCTCTTAGCCGGTTCATTCTCCTCTTCTTCTGCTGTTTCACCTTCTCCTGCCGCTTCGTGCTGCTTCGCCTTCTCCTGCAAAGCAATTCTTTTTGTTTTTGGAAGTCGTTTATTGGCCGTTTCGTTCGTTTATGTTAGAAACCTTAGAAGAGGAAGACTTAGAAGAAGTCGTTATTATTCTCTTCTTCTTTACTCTTATCTTATCTTATCTTATCTTATCTTATCTATTTGTATTCACTTGAAAAGGTCTATTTTGTTGTTAAACAGAGATATGGTGTTTTGCTTTAACATAGATAAACACCGTATTTCGCCACAATTCAGTCCATTTTTACTTATTTTATTACGCAATTTAGAGGAAACTCTATTCCAATCGCCGTCTTATTCTTCTGCTTTTACTCACCAATGACACTCTTTCTCGTCCACTTTTGTCGTACGAATTCATGACTTGCGTGAGTCGTCTGCATTGGCTGACGGAGAGGACAAAAATCAATTCCTTCAAAAACGAAAATTATCGTGCAAAAACCTCATCAAAATAAAAATAATAATATACTTTTGCTTTCATGAAAGAATGCTTTGCTCTCTGTCCCTTTGAGTTCAAATTGTGATTCTGTTTCGTTGTGATAAAGAGATTAAGAGGATGAAACTATTAATTGTGATCCACTTTGAATAGTCAAGATAAAACCAAAGAAGAACTCCTAAACGATCTACAGGCATTAAAGCAAGCCTATGATGCCCTGAAAGATTCGTATGAAGAGAATATCAACCAGCAAAAGTTGACAAAAGATGCTTTGAGGGAAAGCGAAAGTAAATATCGCTTGCTGACTCAGAATAGCTCCGATGTGATCTGGACCTTGGACAACGACTATCATTTTACCTATATCAGCCCTTCTGTCTACCAATTGCGCGGAATGACTCCCGAAGAGGCCATGCACGAAACGATTCAGGATACAATGCCACCTCACTCACTGAAAGTGGTGTATGAAGCCATGGCTGAGGGTAAGAAAAACGAACAGATGAAGATTTATCATCCCGTGCAGATAGAGATCGAACAGTATCACAAAGATGGACATTTGGTATGGGTGGAGATTTCTCTTCGCGCCATGATAAACGACAAAGGAGAGAAGATCGGCTATGTGGGAGCCTCACGCGATATTTCCAAACGCAAAATGGCCGAGAAAGCATTGCAGCAAAGCGAAGCAAATTTCCGTAGTTTGGTCGCTCAGGCGAAAGTGATCATCTCAATCGTGGGAGATACAGAGGGCTCGAAGTTTCTTTATGTGAATGATGAATGGTCGCGCGTTCAAGGATATAGCAAAGAAGAAGCACTAAAACTGAGACCGATTGATCTGGTGGCACCGGAATTAAAAAACAAAATTCTGGATTTTGCGTCAAAACGCATGCGAGGAGATTCGGTACCTTATAATTATGAACTAAAGACAATGACCAAAAGCGGTGAAGTGAGATATTTCGATTTCTCTTCGATCATCATAAACTTTGAAAATCAAAGAGCCTTCTTGACCACTTCTATTGATCTTACCGAGCGAAAGAAAATAGAAGAAACACTGCGCGAAAGTGAAGCGAAACTGCGTGATACGAATGCTCAAAAAGATAAATTCTTCTCCATCATTGCGCATGACCTGATGAATCCCTTTAACTCCATTATGGGATTCAGTCAATTGCTCTTGGATCGAATGAAAGAGAAAGATTATCAAGGGATTGAAGAGTATGCAGAGATGATAGCTCAATCGTCCACACAATCGATGGAACTATTGAAAAACCTCCTGGAATGGTCGCGTGCGCAAACAGGACGTTTGCAGTATAAACCTGAGCAGCTTGACTTGGTGGATCTGATCGGACAATACAGAATGCTTTTCGACTTGATAGCCTATCAAAAATCAATCAGTATCCGTACAGTGTTGCCGCCTGAAATCAGGATATCGGCTGATCGACAGATGATCAGCACGGTGCTCCGCAATTTGCTGTCCAATGCCATCAAATTTACCCGAGAAGGCGGTGTGATCACTGTTTCGGCAGAGCAAAGAGTTGCTGATGTGCTCGTTGCTGTGAGCGATAACGGAGTAGGCATCGCACCGGAAAGGCTCGAAAAGCTATTCAGCATCGATGAGAACGACTCCACCCCAGGCACCAACAACGAACAGGGTACCGGACTTGGCCTGATCCTCTGCAAAGAGTTTGTCAAAAAACATGGAGGGGAAATATGGGTGGAAAGTGAGTATGGCAAGGGTTCTACTTTTTACTTTACACTTTCGCTCAACGAACGATCCTCGACATCAACGGAATGAGGTAACCCCTTTTTCGGAGTTGCAGATCAGGTGTAAACCGCATGTGGAATTAACGAAAAATAGTATAAAGTCGATTTAGTAATTAAACACGAAAGTGTAAACCCATTTCTGGAAAGGACAAATTGATATTTTTATACGGTTCCGATCAGAAAAACTATTAGAAGTTTTCAGGAAAACTGTTAGACGTTTTGGGGAAAACTATTAGACGTTTTTTGGGCCGCTTCGGACTGATGTTTGTTTGTTGTGGGGAGGTGGTGTGGAGAGTAATGGGAACTTCTATAAATTAAGGATTTGTCATTCAGATACGAGCAAATAGTCAGGCTGGAAAAATTAGTATAAATGATAGATAGAATCTGAAAATATTTCTGAAATAACCTGCGGTTATGTAAAATATTTTGATTTCCTTTGCCATTAATAAACGATTGGTTTAGAAATAAAATGGGTTCTTTTCTAAACTGACTGAAAAACTAATTTTTAGAACCCACCTAAACAATAAAATGCAATGAAAGTACCACACAAAATATTCATTCTTGTACTATCCACCTTTTTGGGGCTTACAACCTCGTGTAGCAGTACCACAAAGAAAAACGATGTCAGCAATCAATCCAATGACACGATTGATCATGGTTACAATGAACTGGCCAACCCAAGTGATTTAAAGACGATTTCGAACTCTGACTATAATAGAGATAACCCGGAAATTGAAAATATCGCAAGACCCAAAACATCTACAGTCCAAACGCAACTAGACACGACTGCCCTTTTTCAATCTTGGGTGAAGGATCCCAATGGACCCTGTACGGACTTTGTGATCTCCAACAAGAGCTTTTATATTGCCGACTACGCTGGAGATGGTGCGATGCCTTACGAACTTATCGAAAAGAAATTGAAAGTCTTCTACAACGACTTTATTCAGGAGGGTGAAATTATTTCTGTGACTACTGATACGTTAAAAATACGTTGGAAGGATATAGACGAAGTCACTGCTTACGTCCGATGGGCTCAATAATAATCGCCTGATAAAAGCCACATATTGAGTCGGCTGATGAGTCTCTCCTTAGAGATGAATCGGATAAAAGTACAGCTTATTTTGGTAATCTAAGAATAATGAGTAAATTATTCAGGATGTACGAACGGTCTTATTTAAAGCAGGTTAAATCAAGAATTGAAGAGCCGAGACAATTCATTCAAGTGATTCTTGGTCCTCGCCAAGTGGGTAAAACCACGATGGTAAAGTGAGAACGTAAATATAAAGGTTATCCTGCTAGGGTCATCCCGCCTCCTTATTCAGAAAGGCTTAACGGAATCGCTGGCCGGACGTTTCATAACGTTTTATCTTGGTCATTGGTCGTTTGCCGAGATGCAAGTAGCTTTTGATTGGTCAATTGAACAGTATATTTATTTCGGAGGATATCCCGGTTCTGCTTCATTGATCAATGATGAAGAACGTTGGAAAAGTTATATGATACTTTCGTATACGAAGATCACCGGACAACTCCAGGATGCCGGCAATACAACGACTTTGGCTAATTACCTCAAGTTATTTTCTGATTGTGCGTTGTTAGGTGGATTGGAGAAATATGCAGGAAGTGTAATCTTATGAAGAATTTTTGAAGATTAATCCGAAAGTTCTTTTCTAATAACAGTAGTATCTATTCTTATTTATCTGATCTCAACCTGTTTGCTTTCCTGATAGGGCAATACCCTAAACTGCACCCCTCCGAGTTAAGTAGTTTTTCTTCAAAGCGTTGAACTGAATTTGTTTGAACGAGTTTAATTCCTTAACTTTGTCGGAATTGATACGAAATGAAAAAAGAAATGGAGAAGAAAAGCAGTTCCATCAGCAGACGTACATTTTTAAAAGCTACAGCTGGAGGAATGGTTTTAGCAGGAGCCGGTATAGGACTTGGATACCAATTAAACAAAGAGACCGTAAAGGGTAAGATACTAATTATCGGTGGTGGTGCCGCAGGGTGTAGCTTTGCCGCACGTCTGCAACATCGATTGAAGAACCCTGATATCACCCTCATTGACCCCAGCGACAGACAGTACTACCAACCTGGATTTACTTTTATTGCATCGGGTGTTTTTCAACCCGATGAAGTGTGGAAACCTCAAAGCGACTGTATCCCCAGTGGAATCAATTGGGTGAAAGATAGTGTGGTAGCGCTTGACCCTGTCAAACAAGAGGCGCGAACTGCCGGCGGCGAAATCTATTCGTACGATTTCTTAGTCTTGACACCCGGTTTGCAACTCGACTGGAATAGGGTAGAAGGTATATCGCAAGCGACGCTTGGCGAAGGAAATGCGCATTGCATCTATGACTTTACAGGCGCACAAAAAACATGGACTGCTATCCAAGCATTCGTGGAAAAGGGAGGCCGTGGAATCTTTACGGATACCTACACCAAACATAAATGTGGCGGTGCTCCTAAAAAAATATGCATGCTCACCGAACACTTAGCACGAAAAAAAGGGAATAGAGATCAGATCCAGTTGGACTATTTTTGTTCGGAAAAGGCGCTGTATGATGTTCCTCTCTATACTCCCCGTTTGCTTGAGATCTACAACGAACGTCATATTGGTCTGCAAGTCAATCATCGTGTGAAAGGTATTGACACGGCCAGCAAACAAGTGCATCTGGAAAAGCATGAAAAGACGATGGTGATGGAGTTTGATGAAGCG
>JAQUZH010000012.1 GCA_028691445.1 Bacteroidales bacterium
TTACCGCCGGATTTGATGTAAGGCGTTCGCGCAATATGGCGCTCAATATTTCAGCTTATCAGATTGTGGAGTCACGCAGCAATGATTATTCTGTGAAGTTGGGATATAAATTTACCAATTTCAGTAAAGTGCTGGGATTATCTACCTCAGGAGCAGGAGCCAATAATGATTTGAATGTGACGGCAAACTTCACACTGAAGAATCAGTCTGCTTTGTTACGCAAGATCGAAGATAACTATACGCAGGCAACAAATGGTAATCAGAATGTGATCTTAGGTATGATGGCTGAATATACTTTCAGCAGGACTTTAACGATCAAAGCCTATTACGACAGACAGTTGAATCGCCCGCTTATTTCATCCACGGCCTATCCGGTAACCAGTTCGGCGTTTGGTGTCAGTCTTCAACTCTCTCTAAACAGATAAAGAGTGAGATGAACGGATTGGTCGCTTTTAAATAAAAACAGCAGTTTTTAGTCTTGTAATAATAAGAGAAGTGTTAACTTTGTCAGCACTTAAAGAAAGATGGAAATGAAGAAAGTATCAGTCATTGTAGTTTTTTTCCTTGCGTTTGCGACGATATCGCAAGCGCAGGTAAAAGAAGACAAGGTGATTCTGGCAGAATCTGCTCAGTCGTCGCTGACTGTGTCGATTGATAGCAACAAGATTTCCGTTCAAAATGCTCCGGCAAATTTAAAGTTGGAGGTTTTTAGTATAGTAGGTGTTCAGGTTGTCTCTCGTAAGATAAATAGTGCGAATCAAGAGTTCTATCTCCATCTGCCCAAAGGATATTACATTGTGAAGGTTGGTGATATAGTTCGTAAGACAGCCCTAAAATAAGGACTCATGGAGGAAAATCAGGAAAAAGAGCTCATTCGTCAGTTTGAAGATCCGCGTACTTGCCGGAAGGCCTTTGAAGTCGTGGTAAATTCCTTCTCAGAACAATTATATTGGCAGATCAGACGCATGGTACTTTCTCATGAAGACGCTAATGATTTGCTGCAAAACACATTCATTAAAGCCTGGACCAATCTTGGTAGTTTCCGTGGGGAGGCCCGTATCTCCACATGGCTCTACCGGATTGCAGTCAATGAGTGTATCACCTTCCTCAATAAGCAAAAGCAAATGGCAGGCATTACGTTGGATGATGTGGATGGCAGTTTGCTGCGCTCCTTGGAGGCTCCGGAAGAGTTTTCAGGCGATGATCTTCAGAAGAAGTTGCAGCAAGCCATTCTTCAACTGCCCGACAAACAACGACTGGTATTTAATATGAAGTATTATCAGGAGATGAAATATGAAGAAATTTCGGATGTGCTTGGCACCTCTGTAGGTGCTTTAAAAGCATCTTATCATTATGCGGTAAAGAAAATAGAAGATTTCTTTGCCAGCAATGATTAAACCTTCACGCTTAAAAGTAGTCATAAGAATAAGTTAAAAGAAATAATATGGAAAAAGAGAACGACATACTCAAAATAGCAGGGAAGCAAAATTCTTTCAAAGTGCCGGAAGGTTATTTTGAAAATTTGACTTCGACTGTTATGGAACGCCTGGAAGATCCTGTAGAACAGGAAGCTCCGGTGGTTTCTATGTGGATGCGTATAAGACCGTATGTTTATCTTGCAGCGATGTTTATCGGAATAACATGCATGATCCGGGTCTATACCGGACTTACCTCCGGTGTGGATAAAACAAACTCTATCGTTGAGCAAGCTACGGATGAGTATTTGCTTTCATCTGTAGATACCTATACGTTGTATGAATATTTGGAATCAGAAGAATCAAGTAAATGAAAATGAAAAAATATCTGTTGTATTTATTAGTACTCTTCTTGTCCGTTCCGGTATTTGCTCAGCCTGGAGAAGATGCTCAGCGGAAAGCGGGAAGAGAGGCTTTTGAAGCAAAAAGGAAAGAGTTTATCACAAAAGCTGTCGGACTGACCAGAGAGGAAAGTCAACGGTTTTGGCCTGTATATGATGAATTATCTCAGAAGAGATGGGCTTTGCACATTGAGCAACGCAATGCGTTCTTTAATTTGAAGAAAAAAGAGAAAGAGGGCAATGTTACTGCTCTGGATTATAAGAAGGCCAATGACGCGCAGATCGAAATTGAGATTAAGAAGGCGCACACTGAGAAGGTATATTATAACAAGCTTGAGAAGATTCTCTCATCTGAGAAAATCAGCAAGTTTTACGAAGCAGAGATTAACTTTCAGAACGAACTACTGAAGCAAGTAGAGAGAAGAGGAAGGGAAGATCGACCAAGAAGAAATCAAAACTAGCATATAAACACAAAGAAGGGACTTTCCAGTCCCTTCTTTGTGTTTATATGCTATTCTCTTTGTTTGGCTTCCTGCCACAAACATTCCATCTCCTCCAATGTCATCTCTTTCAGTTTGCGCCCTTGCTCCTGCGATTTTGCTTCGAGATAATTGAATCGAGAGATAAACTTTTGGTTGGTTCTTTCCAGCGCAGTGTCCGGATTGATATGATAGAGCCGCGCAGTGTTGATGATGCTGAAGATCAGATCACCAAACTCCGCTTCCATTTTCTCTTGATTCAGATGGGCGATTTCGACTTTCACCTCATTGATTTCCTCTTGTACCTTTTCCCATACCTGTTCGCGCTCTTCCCAGTCGAAACCCGCGTTGCGTGCTTTTTCCTGAATACGTTGTGCCTTTATCATTGCAGGCAGGGAGGTAGGGACACCCGAAAGAACCGTTTTGTTGCCGCCTTTCTCTTTCAACTTGAGCGCTTCCCAATTTTGTTCCACTTGCTTTGAACCCTCCACTTGCGTTGTGCCAAACACGTGCGGATGACGAAAAATAAGTTTGTCGCACAGCTTGTCGCAAACAGACTTTACGTCAAACTCTTTCTTCTCTTCTCCTATCTTGGCGTAAAAGATGATATGCAGTAAGACGTCACCCAGCTCTTTTACAAGTTCGTCTTTCTCATTTTTGATAATCGCTTCAGAGAGTTCATAGACCTCTTCTATTGTATTTGGACGTAAACTCTCGTTTGTCTGTTTGGCATCCCACGGACATTTTTCCCGTAACTCATCCATTACATCCAACAATTTGCCAAAAGCTTCCAGCTTTTCTTCTCGTGTACTCATTTGTTATTTCTTGTTCGATCAGGTCCTGATCCATTTTCTCTCTGCAAAGGTAAACAATGGGAAGAATTTTTCGTACTTTTGTACCAATTTATAATCAGAAGAGGGTAGACAGCGCTCTTCATACTAAGTACGTTAAGAATGATACATTGGATTTTGTTTCTTATTTTTGTGTCCATCCTTTTGGCTTTTGATCTTGGTGTCTTTCACAAGAAAGATCATGTCTTCAACTTCAAAGAGTCTATGTTCTGGAGTGTTGTATGGATTGCCATATCCTGTGCTTTTGGCGCGTTTATGTGGTATGAGTATGGTGCGGAAAGCGGCTCACAGTGGTTTACCGCCTATGTTCTTGAGAAATCGTTAAGCATCGATAACCTGTTTGTCATATCGCTTATATTCACCTTCTTTGCCACACCTGCCCAGTATCAACACCGCTGTTTGTTTTATGGTATCTTGGGTGCCATTGTGATGCGAGGTTTCTTTATCATCTTCGGAGTGGCGTTAGTTTCCAAGTTTGAATGGCTCTTATACTTGTTTGGACTCTTCCTGATCTATTCAGGCTTTAAGATTGTTCTTTCAGATGACGAAGAGACAAAAGTCGAAGAAAACGGTCTCGTGAAGTACTTTAAAAAGCACTTTAAGATATACCCCAATTACGATGGACATAATTTCTTCATCAAGTCAGGCAAACGGTATGTTCCGACATTGATGTTTATTGTGCTGTTGATGATTGAGTCCACTGATATTGTGTTTGCGGTTGACTCCATTCCGGCGGCTTTGGGTGTATCAAATGATTCCTTTATACTCTATTCAAGTAATATCATGGCTGTCCTGGGACTAAGAGCCTTGTATTTTGTACTGTTGAGCATTATTGATAAATTCTGGATGCTTAAATACGGTATCGGCTTTGTGCTCTGTTTTATAGGGGTAAAGATGCTATCAGAGCACTTTGTGGAAATTACTTCTGTAGTCTCCTTGATGATCACCATGACCATTCTGTTGGGCAGTATCGGTTTGTCGTTGGTTTTCAAAAACAAGAAAGCAAGTGCCGTTCTTGTGGAGAACGAAGACGTAAAGAAATGATTAACCTGATCTGTTGTTATCTGTGATCTGAATAAAACCTGTATAAAAAACCATTCCAATGATTATGGAAGAGAATACGAACGATTACTATGATGTGGAAGAAGCACAGCCCGAAAAGAAGAAACGCGGATGTCTGAGATTCTTTTTCTTCCTTTTTCTTCTCCTTCTGATCGGTGGAGGAGGCTATGGTTATTTCAAGTATTACTTTGTTTTTGGCGAAGGAGTCAAAGCCGGAGAGTTGAACTATGTGGTTTACAAAGGCTATCTGTTTAAGACGTACGAAGGGAAAATGATCCAAAGCGGCTATAGTAGCAGCGAATCAGCTCCGGGCATACAGTCTAACGAGTTTCTTTTTTCCGTTGAACGAAAAGATCTTGCGGAACGACTGATGCGCAGTGGCGGCAAACAGGTGGAACTTCATTATAAGGAGTATAACGGGGCTCTCCCGTGGCGCGGATATAGTAAATATGTGGTAGATAGTATTCTGGTGATAACTGACGCTGCCCATCCTGAGTCACTCCCTTTTTAATAGCTGATAGCTACAGATGTTCCTCCTCTGAACTCCTCTCCGGATTGCTTAACTAACCAGTTGTAAGGGAAACTCAGCATCGTTTTAGTTAAGCGGTAGCGAGGGAAAAACAGGATTACTGAACCGGTAGAAAGGGAAATCCGAGTTGGCTTATATAAGTCGGTAGAGAGGGAAACTTCTCATCCTTAAATAAACCGGTAAAGAGGGAAGTAGGATCTCTCGGTAAAGGTTTCTGTCCCGTGCTCTGTGCCGTTTTCAGTCTCTTTATCTGCCTTGTTCTGCGCTCCCTTCTCCGCCTCAATAAGCTGAGCGTATGCTTCTTCATTGGTGCAGTACTTCCAAACTCTAAACTCTTTTCGAAGGGGTGAGAAGCGCGATTTGAATGCAAATAACGAATTCTCTTCGCCTCCATACCCTCCACCCAGATGAAAGATTCGCATCCCTTTGCTGTACCCTATCCGACGCGCTTCGTCTACTATCTGCTTGAGAGGCGAGAAGGTTACATAGTCACTTTTGACAGCACCAAGGTGGTATTGCATTGTCCCATTGCACATCGTAAACACTCCACCCGCTATAATCTCACCTCTGTAAC
Organism: Bacteroidales bacterium; assembly: GCA_028691445.1. Lineage (GTDB taxonomy): Bacteria > Bacteroidota > Bacteroidia > Bacteroidales > JAQUTK01 > JAQUTK01. The sequence goes on from JAQUZH010000012.1 coordinate 5,312, forward strand.
GGCTCACCAAGAGCAACGTTTCAAAAGCACATGCCTTTCTGAGGTGTAAGAAATAAGTGGGAGGAAAGAAGTAGTGGGGGTTCGCATTCCGTCGTTTCATGGACGCATCATATAGTTCGGCAAAGGTGAGCCACTCTGTAGTTGATGAGGCTACCTCGCACTTTATTCCTTTGTCTGCGATGCGTCGCAGCTGTCTTCTCAAGGAGGTACTGTACATTTTCCATTGCTCCTCTTGCGAAAGCGTCAGATCGAGAGTAACGGTTTGATTCAGCAAACAGGTATTCCCGAGTCCTTCGAGTAATTCAGTTTGTTGCTCTTTCAACGGATCTAAACGAGAGAAGACAGAGACCACCTTTTCTTTCTGAAAAAACGCGTTCAGGTTGGCACGAAAATCCGAAGCGACCGTTGACGTCATCTGTGGATTACTGATCAGTGGACCGGCATATCCATAGACTGATGTTACATCTTTAAAGTGGGTGCCGGGTATCTCGCGGAGGATCATGGGTAGGCAGACCGTCGTTTCATCTTGTTCATAGACAAACAAGAGCGCATCTCCGTGGGTGTCCAACTGATGATACTCCGGAGTATCATAAAAATCATATTCGGGCATTTGTTGGATGATCTGTAACCATTCATCCGATTGACAAAGCGTATAGAGTCTGTACATAGAGTACAAAAGTAGGCAAAAACAAGAAGTTCCAAAGGGAAAACCTTTGGAACTTCACTGATACTATCTGTTTTCAGTCTGATTATCGATCAGAACTCAGCATTATTCGGCGTACGAGGGAAAGGAATCACATCGCGGATGTTTGCCATACCTGTCACGAACAACAGCAGACGTTCAAATCCGAGTCCGAAACCGGCATGAGGAGCTGTTCCGAAGCGGCGGGTATCGAGATACCACCACATATCTTTCATCGGAATATCCATCTCTTCAATACGTTTGGACAATTTGTCAAGATCAGATTCACGTTCCGAGCCACCGATGATCTCACCGATTTTAGGGAACAAGACATCCATGGCACGCACCGTCTTTCCATCTTCGTTTTGTTTCATATAGAAAGCCTTGATCTCTTTCGGATAGTCGGTCAGGATAACCGGTTTCTTGAAGTGGTTTTCCACCAAGAAGCGTTCATGCTCAGAAGCCAGGTCAGTACCCCAACCCACAGGAAACTCAAAAGTATGTCCCTTAGCAACCGCCTCTTCCAAGATACGCACACCTTCTGTATAAGGCAGACGTACAAAGTCGCAAGCAATGACAGATTGCAGTCTGGTGATCAGTTCCTTGTCAAAATGCTCAGCAAGGAAAGTCAGATCATCCATGCAATTGTCAAGCGCCCATTTCACGCAATATTTGATGAAATCCTCAGCGAGTTGCATGTTGTCAAAAATATCATTGAAAGCAACCTCCGGTTCGATCATCCAAAACTCAGCCAAATGGCGTGGAGTATTTGAATTCTCAGCGCGGAATGTCGGGCCAAAGGTATATACTGAACCAAGAGCCATTGCTGCAAGTTCGCCTTCCAGCTGTCCGGAAACAGTGAGGCTGGTCTGTTTGCCAAAAAAATCGTTGGTGTAGTCTATTGCACCATTCTCCTCTTTCTTCAGATCATACAGGTTCATCGTTGTCACCTGAAACATCTGTCCGGCGCCTTCACAGTCTGACGCGGTGATGATTGGCGTATGAAAATAATAAAATCCTCTTTCATGAAAGAACGTATGGATAGCCATCGCCATGTTGTGACGAATACGAAAAACAGCGCCAAACGTATTGGTACGTGGACGGAGATGAGCAATTTCGCGCAGGTATTCAAGGGAATGACCTTTTTTCTGCAACGGATAGGTCAACGGATCAGCGGCACCCAGCACTTCAATCTCTTTCGCCTGGATTTCCACATGTTGCCCTTGTCCGAATGATTCAACCACAACACCATTCACACTGATACAAGCACCTGTTGTAATCTGTTTCATCACCTCCTCGTCAAAGTTGGCAAGTTCAGCAACGATTTGCAGATTATGAATTATTGTTCCATCGTTCAACGCAATGAAACTAACCGTTTTGCTACCTCTTTTTGTTCTGACCCATCCTTTTACATTGATGGTCTGTCCGAACGACTGCATTTTCAGTACGTCAGCAATTCTAACTCTGTTCAATTTATCCATACTTTCATTCTCTATTTAATCAAAAGCACCCATGAGCAACATGTTCACTTCTCTGTCGTTCAAATGACGGAATTTACCACGTGCGAGTCCTTTTTTCGTCAGACCAGCGAAATAGACACGGTCCAGTTTATATACTTTATATCCTAAATGTTCAAAAATACGGCGAACGATACGGTTACGTCCGGAGTGAATTTCGATTCCGACTTCCGTCTTCTTCTCATCTTTAATATAATGGATCTCATCTGCATGAATCTCACCATCTTCCAGTTCGATACCCTCTCTGATTTTCTCCATGTCGGCCGCAGTCAACGGTTTTTCCAACGTCACCTGATAGATCTTCTTCTTGACAAACTTCGGGTGAGTAAGCTTCGATGCCAGTTCGCCGTCATTCGTAAGCAGCAATACACCGGTGGTATTCCGGTCCAGTCGGCCTACAGGATAGATACGTTCTTTGCACGCATTGCGCACCAGATGCATCACTGTCAATCTAGCCTGTGGATCATCAGTAGTAGTCACACAATCTTTCGGTTTGTTGAGCAATACATACACCTTATGTTCGAGGCTCACCAATTGATCATGAAACAGCACTTTGTCTTCGCGTTTCACTTTCGTACCCAATTCGGTAACGATAGCACCGTTGACAGCAACAACACCTGCCTGGATAAACTCATCTGCCTCTCTTCTCGAACAAAGTCCGGCATTAGCCAGGTATTTATTCAAACGGATCGGTTCGTTGGGGTCAATGTTTTTTTCTTTGAACTCGAACTGTTTTTTTTTACTATACTTTGCGTTTGGATCATATCCACCTTCGCGGTTGCCAAAGCTTGGACGACCCTGATAGCCACCTTCGCGGTTACCATAGCTTGGACGACCCTGATATCCACCTTCACGATTACCGTAGCTTGGACGACTGCCGCCTTCGCGATTGCCGTAGCTAGGACGGCTGTTGCCACCCTCGCGGTTACCGTAGCTTGGACGGCTCTGGAAGCCTCCTTCGCGGTTGCCATAGCTTGGACGGCTGCTGCCCTCTTCGCGATTGCCATAGCTTGGACGGCTCTGGAAGCCACCTTCGCGGTTGCCATAGCTTGGACGGCTGCTACCCTCTTCGCGATTGCCATAGCTTGGACGACTCTGATAACCACCTTCACGGTTGCCATAGCTTGGACGGCTGCTTCCCTCTTCACGGTTGCCATAACTTGGACGGCTTTGGTATCCACCTTCGCGGTTGCCATAGCTAGGACGGCTCTGATAACCAGCGCTTCTTTGTTCGTCGCCGCTGTTATTTCGAGGGGTAAAAGAGCTGTTTTCTCCCTCTTGAGGAGTATCACCTACGCGGAAACGTGGTCTGCGTGGCTTTGAAGGGTCTTCGTTGTTAAAGCTGCTAAAGTTATTTCTTTCTTGATCCGGACGGTTATACGATCTTCTTGGAGAATCAGAATCTTCAGAAGGTTTGTTAGTATTCCATGCCGGTCTGTCATTCTCATTGCGATTGAAGTTGCGGTTGAATCCGCCACTTCTGTCCTGGTTATAAGATGGTCGTGCAGGTCTGTCGGAATTGTACGATGGACGTGCAGGTCTGTCTGCGTTATAAGCCGGGCGATCCGATCTTTCACCATTGAAAGCCGGACGAGCCGGTCTGTCTGAGTTATACGATGGACGCGATGGTCTGTCTGAGTTATACGGACGACTGCTGTTGCTGTCGCGGTTGAAACTGCTTGTACGAGGACGTTCTGAATTGTAAGCAGGACGTTCTCTGTTGTAATCATTCGTTCTTTCAGGTCTAGGGTTGCTTCCACTGTCGCGAGTAGAATCATTGTTCTTTTTTTCGTCAGAATTCCAATTGTTCTCTTCTGGTCTCATTGTTTTGTATAATATTGAATGAATAAAATGCCAACCTCACGGTCAGCTCTGTTAAATACCTGTGTAATTGTGTGGAGAAAGAGCACGCAACGTCTTCTTTACATCCTCATCCACGTTTAATGTTTCGATGAAAGCTTTGATTGACTCTTCCGTAATCGAAGTGTTCGTACGGGTCAGTTCTTTCAGTGCTTCATAAGGTTTTGGATAGCCTTCTCTGCGAAGAATGGTCTGAATTCCTTCAGCCACAACACTCCAGCAATTGTCCAGATCGCGATGGAGAATCTCTTCGTTGAGGATCAGTTTGCGCAGACCTTTCAACGAACTTTGAATAGCTATATCAATATGCGCCAAAGGCACGCCCACATTTCTCAAGACCGTAGAGTCGGTCAGGTCTCTTTGCAGACGGGAGATTGGCAGTTTGCCGGATAGATGTTCCAGGAGGGCATTGGCGATTCCGAGGTTGCCTTCCGCATTTTCAAAGTCAATCGGATTGACCTTGTGAGGCATGGCCGACGAACCCACTTCTCCTGCTTTAATCTTTTGTTTGAAGTATTCCATGGAGATATACTGCCAAAAATCGCGGTTCATATCAATCAGGATGACATTGATTCGCTTCAAGGCGTCAAACAGAGCAGCGAGGTTGTCATAGTTTGATATCTGAGTCGTCCACTGTTCTCTGGCCAGTCCGAGTTTGTCGCCGACAAAAGCGTCGCCGAAAGCTTTCCAGTCTGTTTCAGGATAGGCGACATAGTGCGCATTATAGTTGCCGGTCGCCCCACCAAACTTAGCAGAGACCGGAATCTGTTTCAGTAAAATCAATTGTTGATTGAGTCGACTTACGAAAACCATAATCTCTTTGCCTAAACGGGTAGGAGAGGCCGGTTGTCCATGCGTCTTTGCTAACATAGGAATATTCATCCACTGCGTTGCATAGGTGTTAAGCTGCGTGATGATCTCTTCCAGTAACGGATAGTAATTTTCATTAAGCGCATCTTTTATAGACAAAGGGATCGATGTATTATTGATATCCTGCGATGTCAGACCAAAATGAATAAATTCCTTGTAATCTTGCAGTGCAAGGAGGTCAAACTTCTCTTTCAGGAAGTACTCAACTGCTTTTACGTCATGATTGGTGACGCTTTCAATGTCTTTGATACGCTGAGCATCTTCAACTGTGAAGTTTTTGTAAATTGCACGAAGCTGTTCGAATAAGGAAGAATCGATGCTTTTCAGTTGAGGAATAGGCAGTTCGCACAAAGCGATAAAGTATTCTACTTCAACGCGGACTCTGTATTTGATTAAAGCCCATTCAGAAAAATAATTAGCCAACGACTCTGTCTTTCCACGATACCGCCCGTCAACAGGTGATATGGCGGTTAATAAATTCAAGTCCATAATGATTACATGTAATATAAGGCGCAAAAGTACTCATTAATTGCGAATTGGAAGCAAGAAAGGATGGAATATTTAGATAAAGCGCATATGAAAGTGTGTTAAGGGAGACTTTGCCGAAAAAAATGATGCTTGAAGCGCTATTTTTCTTTTGAAACATTTGGAGGTATCGAAAAAAGCTGTACCTTTGCATCGCTTTTGAAACGGAAGTGTACGGGCGTTTAGCTCAGCTGGTTCAGAGCATCTGCCTTACAAGCAGAGGGTCGGGGGTTCGAATCCCTCAACGCCCACAACAAAAGAACGGACACTTCCATATCAAAACAACAATCGGGCGTTTAGCTCAGCTGGTTCAGAGCATCTGCCTTACAAGCAGAGGGTCGGGGGTTCGAATCCCTCAACGCCCACACATTAATGAGGCTGTTTTTCGAAAGAGAGACAGCCTCTTTTTCTGTGTGCCGTGCATGATCGTATATAATGGATCAACTACAAAACAGGAGGATTGTCACAAAGGTCACCTCTGTTTGTCATATGCCTTCATTACGCTGCTTGATACAAAAAAAGAAAAATCGCTCATACATGGTTGAGATGTATAAGCGATCCTTAAGTTGCGGAGGTTCGACTCGAACGAACGACCTTTGGGTTATGAGCCCAACGAGCTACCAACTGCTCCACTCCGCGATATTGTGGCGCAAAGGTACGGTAAATATGTTACAAAACAAGTTTTTGGTAAGAAAAAACGATGTAAATGCTTTTTCTTGCACTTTTTTATATTTGTGGGAGGGGGAAATCACTAAGTTTTTTATACTTTTGCCCATTATAATAGATAGTGTGCAATATGGCTGTTTCAAAAACGCGTGATTTATTGGTTGATGTAGCTCGGAGGTTATTCGCTCAGGAAGGTGTGGAAAAGACAACGATGAATGATATTGCTGTGGCATCGCATAAAGGACGTCGTACACTCTATACCTATTTTAAGAGTAAAGATGAGATTTACTATGCAATAGTAGAGAGCGAACTGGAGACACTGAGCCAGACTTTGTGGCAGGTAGTCAGTAGAAACATGCCACCGGAGGAGAAAATGACGCTCTATATTTACACACGGTTGGAAGCGATAAAGGATGTAGTCGCACGCAACGGTTCACTGAAAGCAGAATTTTTCAAAGATATCTCAAAAGTGGAAAGTGTGCGACGGAGCTTCGATCGTGGTGAAGTTCGTGCGATTGAAGCCATGCTTCTGGAAGGAATTGACAAAGGTGTGTTCTGCATTTTGAGCGTTCCCATGACCGCCTCCATTATCCACCATTCGCTCAAGGGACTTGAAGTGCCCTATATCAGAGAGAGTGTCGGTCAACGTACGACCAGTCTCGAGATCCGCAAACAAGTCGTGATGGACTTTTTGTTTAACGGCATTCGCAAAAAAGGGAAATCATATTAATATGTATCATAAACAGATTTAAACATGAAATTATTAGAAGGAAAAGTAGCCCTGATTACTGGCGCTGCTCGTGGAATAGGAAAAGCTATTGCTTTAAAATATGCTCAGGAAGGTGCAAGTGTCGCTTTTACAGACCTTGTGATTGATGATAACGCCAAAGCAACTGAAGCAGAAATCGCAGCGTACGGTGTAACAGGCAAAGGATATGCGTCTAACGCGGCAAACTTTGAAGATACACACGCTGTTGTGGCTGAGATCTTGAAAGATTTTGGAAAGATTGATATCCTGGTAAATAATGCCGGTATCACACGCGACACCTTGATGATGCGTATGACCGAACAGCAGTGGGACAGCGTAATTACTGTCAACCTTAAATCTGCTTTCAACTTTATTCATGCACTGACTCCGGTCATGATGAAACAAAGAAGTGGCTCGATCATTAATATGAGTTCGGTGGTCGGTGTTTCCGGAAATGCCGGACAGTGTAATTACTCTGCTTCCAAAGCCGGATTGATCGGTTTGACGAAATCGATCGCCAAAGAGATGGGTTCGCGCGGGGTTCGTGCCAATGCCATTGCTCCCGGATTTATCATCACAGACATGACGGCTGCTCTTACCGAAGAGGTAAAAGAACAGTGGGCGAAGACAATTCCGTTGCGTCGTGGAGGTACACCGGATGATGTAGCCAATGTGGCTCTCTTCTTGGCATCAGACCTCTCTTCGTATGTGAGCGGTCAGGTGATTCACTGCTGTGGCGGAATGAATATGTAAGATACAACAGAGCGGAGGCGGAGCAACATCCGCCTCTCTTTTTTTAGTGAGGATATGGAAGTAATTTTTGAAGATAATCACATCATTGCAGTCAATAAGAGCTGCTCGGAGATCGTCCAGGGAGACAAAACCGGTGATACCCCTTTGTCGGAAACAGTGAAGGAATGGCTCAAGGAGAAATACCAAAAGCCCGGCAATGTGTTTGTGGGTGTGACGCACCGTCTGGATCGTCCCGTGACTGGTGTGGTGCTGTTTGCCAAGACAAGTAAGGCACTTACACGTCTTAATGAGATGTTTAAAGGGTCGGATATGCACAAGACCTATTGGGCGATCACCAAGAATATGCCTCCGTTTCCGCAAGATACGTTGACGCACTACCTTGTGCGCAACGAAAAACAAAACAAGTCGTATGCGAATGACAAGGAGGTACCAAACTCCAAAAAGGCGGTGCTTGACTACAAGGTGCTTTGTCACTCAGATAATTACAACCTGATAGAGGTGCATCTCCATACCGGTCGTCATCATCAGATCAGATGTCAGCTAGCCAAGATCGGCTGTTGGATCAAGGGCGATCTGAAATATGGAGCCGACCGTTCCAATCCCGATGGCGGCATCTCACTCCATTCTCGCAGTATTGAGTTTGTTCATCCGGTCTCTAAAGAGCCGGTTTTGATTGTTGCTCCGGTGCCCGATGAGTCTATCTGGCGCTATTTCGAACAGACAATGGTTGGAAAGTAACGTCTGCTGATTGGTTTAAAACAGCGTTTCCCACTTGTCCGACAGTTCTGTTAGCGAGTGGAAGATCATGTTTGCCCCTGCATCCAGCAACACTTGATCGGGTAGCGGACCGGTATTGACAGCCACGGTAAAGACTCCTGCCGCGCGTGCCGCTTGAATTCCCAACGGTGCATTTTCAATAACGATCGCTTCCTCTGCACTTACATTGAGTTTGCCGAGTCCGCGGAGATAAGGCTCCGGATTGGGTTTGCCATGCTTGACATCAAAAGCTGTGACCAACAACTCTTTTTGAAACATCCCGGGAAAGTCTGTGTTCAGTTTGTTGAGCAAGGTCTTTTGTCCCGAACCGGTTACAATCGTTGCGTCCAGTTTGCTCTCTTTTACCTTGGCAAACAGTTCCCTGATGCCGGGCATGACTTCAGCTTTGGGCCTGGCGGCAAACAATTCGCACTTCAGTTTGTACATAGCTTCCGTCTCCTCTTTGGTCGCCTTGCGGTCTCTCTGTTCGGCGAAAACCAATTGCACCGAACTCTCTCCGGTTCGCCCTTCCTGCATGTAGGCCCACGATTCGGGAATCACAAGCCCAAAGGCATGAAACGTCTCTACCCAGGAAATCACATGATTGGGCATTGAGTCATAGATCACTCCGTCCATGTCAAACAGGACCGCTTTCAGTTTGTCGGGAAACTTATTTTTCATCTCATTCTTTCTTTATCGGGCGCAAAGGTACAAAAAACAATTATCTTTGCCCGATAAACCAATGAATCGCAAATGAAACAGTATGATTTTGACGAACTGATTGATCGTCGGGGCACCCATTGCCTTAAGATTGACGGAATGAAAAAAGCCTATGGAGTAGAAGATGCTGTGCCCATGTGGGTCGCAGACATGGACTTTCGAACACCTGATTTTGTGATGGAGGCTATCCGTCAAAGGTGTACGCACGAGATATTGGGTTACACATTCCCTTCCAACGGCTATTATCACTCTATTGTTGACTGGATGATGAATCGTCATCACTGGAAGATTGAAAAGGAGTACCTCACCTTTATTCCGGGGGTAGTGCCCGGCCTGGCACACTGTTTGAATGCCTGCACCAAACCGGGAGACAAGGTGCTGATTCAGACGCCTGTCTATATGCCTTTTCATTGGGTGCCGGATAATCTTCATCGTGTGGTAATCAACAACTTTCTGCTTCTGAAAGATGACCGGTTCAGCATGGACTTCGCAGCCATGGAACAGGAGTTTCGTCACGGATGCAAGACGATGATTCTCTGCAATCCGCACAATCCAGGCGGAAGAGTGTGGAGTCGCGACGAGTTGATGCAACTGGCTACACTCTGTGAGAAGTACGGTGTGCTGGTTCTGTCGGATGAGATTCATGCCGATCTGACTCTCAACGAAGCTGTTCATACTCCTTTTGCCTCGCTTTCTGAGTATGCTTTTCTGCACACGATCACATTGATGGCTCCCAGTAAGACCTTCAACCTGGCGGGTCTCGCCACATCCTTTACAGTAATTGGCAATCCGGCTTTACGCTCTGTTTTTGTCAACTATCTGCATGCCACCGAACTCAATAATGGGACGATCTTTGCCTATGTGGCTGCGCAAGCGGCTTATGAAAATGGTGCGGACTGGGTGAGGCAATTAACAGAATATGTTTGGGAAAATGTCCTGTTGGTTCGGGATTTTCTTTCTGAACAGATTGCGCTCATTCATCCGATGATTCCCGAAGCCACTTACATGGTGTGGCTCGACTGCCGTGCATTGGGCATGAACCGCAAGGAACTGCTTCATTTCTTTTATCACGAGGCCAAAGTGGTCATGAACGATGGGGAGACTTTTGGTCCCGGAGGCGAAGGGTTTATGCGAATGAATCTGGCCACTCCCCGCAGCAATGTGCTCAGTGCCTTGCAACGTATAAAAAGCGCTTTTGATAAGTTGGGCGAATAGAAATGTCAAAAAAACAACGTATCTTTGTCCCATTACATAATAATTTCACGAATATATGAAAATCGAATTAGGAAAATTTGTATCTGTAGCATATGATTTATATAGCGCAGAACTCGATGAAAATGGCGAATTGGAACTGTTAGAGCAGGCTCCGGAAGATAAACCGTTTTCATTTATATTTGGCACCCAACAGGTGCTCGATACTTTCGAATCAGAACTGGTTGGAAAGAAAGTAGGCGAGTCTTTTGACTTTGAACTCACTCCGGATATGGCCTATGGTGATTATGAAGACGAACGTGTGGTAGATGTACCAAAAGGCGCTTTTGAGATCGATGGCGAGTTTGATGAAACTTCAGTCTATCCGAATGCTGTATTGCCAATGATGGATAGCCAAGGCAATCATATGTATGGCTCTGTTGTGGACATTACAGCAGACGCGGTAAAGATGGATTTCAATCACCCGTTTGCAGGTGAGACTTTGCATTTTAAAGGAAAAGTACTGGAAGTACGCGATGCTACTCTCGACGAACTGAATCCGAAGGGTTGTAGCGGTTGCGGCTGTGATTGCGAGGACGATGCTGAAGGTGGTTGCACCGGTGGTTGCGCTAGTGGTTGCGCTTCTTGTAACTAATTATTAGAAACAATGTCAAACACGTTTGGAACAATCTTCAGACTGACCTCTTATGGTGAGTCACATGGTGTCGGAATAGGTGGGGTGATCGATGGTTGTCCTTCCGGTATCGAGTTGGATACTGAGTTTGTGCAGTCTGAATTGAACCGCCGCAAACCGGGACAATCTAAAATTACGACCAATCGTGAGGAACAGGACTTGGTGGAGTTTTATTCGGGCATTTTTGAAGGAAAGACGACGGGAACTCCAATTGGCTTTTTGGTGCGTAATGCGGATCATCATTCCAATGACTACAATAATATAAGGGAACTCTATCGTCCTTCCCATGCTGATTATACGTATGAGTCCAAATATGGTGTGCGCGATTTCAGAGGAGGAGGACGTTCTTCTGCTCGTGAGACGATCGCCCGTGTTGTAACAGGGGCGATAGCTAAGCTTGTATTGAAGCAACTCGGAGTAAGCATCACGGCATATACTTCTCAGGTAGGTACTATTTGTCTGGATCAGCCTTACACGACTCTTGATCTTTCGCAGACAGAGAGTAATATGGTTCGTTGTCCGGATCAGGATACTGCGGAGAAGATGATCGAACTTATCAAAGAGATCAAGAAAGCCGGAGATACCATCGGAGGTGTAATTACGTGTGTGGCGAAAGGCGTGCCGGTCGGACTCGGCGAACCGGTATTCGGTAAGTTGCATGCTGCCTTGGGACAGGCGATGCTGAGTATCAATGCTGTCAAAGGGTTTGAATATGGCATGGGCTTTGATGTCTCTATGCGTGGCTCGGAGGCGAATGATCTTTTTTATATAAAAGAGGGCACTGTTCATACGCATACCAATCGATCAGGAGGCATTCAAGGAGGCATTTCCAACGGGGAAGATATCTATTTCCGGGTTGCTTTCAAACCGGTTGCTTCTGTTCTTATTCCGCAAAAGACGATCAATAAGAACGGAGAAGCCTGTGATCTGCAGATTCGTGGACGACATGATCCTTGTGTGTTGCCTCGTGCGGTGCCCATCGTGGAAGCGATGACGGCCATGACGCTGCTCGACTATTACCTGCTAAGTAAAGCGCATTAATATGTTGCTACATTACAATAGGAAGTGCCTTCAATGATAGAGATATTTTTGAAGGCACTTTTTGTATGTACAGATAGGTCAGATCGTTTTGCTGTTCCTGCGCTTCGTGCAAAATAGACGTCTGATAAAGCGTTCTGCGTGGAATAAAGTCGTATATTAGTGCCCTAAATCATGAATGCTATGGATGAATTAGTTTCTGTTTATTGTAAAAATAATGGGAGTGTACGAAAATACAAGCCCGGTCTTTCCTTACTTGATATATATGAAGACCAGAAGATTACGTTAAGGTCTCAGGTGATTCTGGCTAAAGTGAATAACCGGGTACAAAACCTCTCTTTTCGGGTCTACAAACCGAAGGATGTTGAGTTTGTCGATATAACGGATCCGGCAGGAAGACATGCCTATATTCATTCTCTCTTCTTTATAATGTATAAGGCTGTTTCCGAACTGTTCCCTAGTTCTGGTATCTCTTTGGAGCATCCGGTATCTAAAGGGTATTACTGCGAACTGAATATTGGCCACCGCCTTACGGACGGCGAACTCTCAGCTATCAAAATCCGAATGCAGGATATCATTGAACAGAATCTGCCGATTGAATATTTGCAGGAACATACCTCGACTGTGATCGAGCATTTTCGTAATGCCGGAGCTATGGATAAGGTGGATCTGCTTCAGACGGTGGGCTCGCTGTATACTTGCTATTATAAGATGGGCGATCTGATTGATTATTACTACGAAGGATTGGTGCCCTATACCGGTTTTATCTACCTCTTTGATCTGTTGCCTTTTGACAATGGGGTTTTACTTCGTATCCCCAGTTCGACGCACCCTAAATTGCTGGAAGATGTGGTCGCTCAGCCAAAGATGCATGATGTGTTTGAGGAGTATCAACGTTGGAACGAGATCATGGGGATAGAGAGTGTCGGAAAGTTTAATGCGAGTATTAAAGAGGGAAAGGCTTCTTGTCTGATCAAAGTGTCTGAAGCGCTGCATGAGAAGAAGATCTCTTATATGGCGGATCGTATTTATAACAAATGGAAAGAAACCGGTAACCTGAAGTTTATCATGATTTCAGGTCCTTCTTCTTCCGGGAAGACTACTTTCAGTAAACGTTTGAGTGTGCAACTGATGACGAACGGATTGACTCCGGTTGCTCTTTCGCTCGACGACTATTTTGTGGAACGAGAAAAGACTCCTCGCGACGAGTCGGGTGACTATGATTATGAGTCTATCTATGCGCTGGATCTGGATCTGTTTAATAAACAACTCAAACAGTTGGTTGACGGGGAGGAAATCGAACTTCCGACTTATTCATTTGAGACCGGCAAACGGATGTACAAAGGAAACAAACTGAAGGTGGATAGCAATACGCTCATTATTATTGAAGGTATTCATGCGCTCAATCCCGAACTTACCCAGCTGATAGACCATTCCATGAAATATATGATTTATGTCTCCGCGCTTACTACTATCTCCATGGATAATCATAACCGCATTTCCACTACAGATAACCGATTGCTGCGCCGTATATTAAGAGATCACCTCTATCGCGGATATTCTGCGCAGGAGACGATCAGACGTTGGCCGAGTGTGCGCCTGGGTGAAGATAAATGGATCTTTCCGTATCAGGAGAACGCGGATGAGATGTTTAACTCTGCACTTATCTTTGAGATGGCAGTCATTAAGAAGTATATCGAGCCCATTCTTACGGAGGTGCCGCAAAACTGTGCGGAATATTCGGAAGCCCGACGTTTGCTTCATGTGCTTAGTTATCTGTCGCCCATCTATGATAATGAGATACCTCCGACATCACTTCTGCGTGAGTTTTTGGGAGGAAGCAGCTTCCGTTATTGATGATTTAAAAGATAAATCTGAGGGACAGTTTATTGCTCCCTTAGGGCAGCAGCTTCGTGTATTGATACATTAAAAGAGCAGATCCTTTGGGAGGGTCTGCTCTTTTAATGTATCAGTGAGGTAGGATCGGTGTCAGTACTTATTGGTGGTCACTACCTTCTCCATTTGTTTGCGTTTTTTTTCTCGGAGAGGTTGCGTTGAATATCCCAACGTGATATCGAGTAAAATTCGTCTGTTCTTGGGTACGCCCAATGCTTTTTTCAGACGCTCTTCCTGAAACCATCCGAGGATGCAGGTTCCCAGTCCCTCTTCGCGTGCAGCCAAACAAATATAGGAGGCTACTATTCCGATGTCAATCCACGGAAAATGCTTGTCTTTAATCACACTGCCAATGGATGAAGTCAGGTTGCCGGGCTCTTCGACAATGACCAGATGGACGGGTGCTTGCTTTGTAAAGTGATTCATCCCCAATGCTTTGGCGGAGGTGCAGTCTGCTACTTCGTTGATAAGCTTTTCGTCTTGCACAACAATAATTTTATACGGCTGAGCATTGCATGCCGAAGGAGCTGTCATGGCTATCCGGAGTATTTTCTCCAACTTCTCAGGCTCAACCGGACGTGTCCGGTCATATCCCCGATCACTCTGACGACTGTGCGCCAATGTTTCAAAATCCATCCTCGTGACTTATTTGTATGTGAGCAACTTACTCACATATTTACCTAATATATCAAATTCCAGATTCACAATACTACCTACCTTGAACGTGTGAAAGTTGGTGTGTTCGAATGTATAAGGTATGATTGCAACCTGGAAACTATGCTCTTTCGAGTTGCAAACGGTAAGACTCACTCCGTTGACAGTTACAGATCCCTTTTCTACAGTCATATAACCCTGACGAGCCATCTCCTTGTTTATCTGATACTCAAATGTGTAGTAGTGGCTGCCATCGACTTCATCTACTGCAACACAGGTAGCTGTCTGGTCCACATGACCCTGAACAATGTGTCCGTCCAGACGGCCATTCATTAGCATGCTGCGTTCTACATTGACTTCATCACCAGTCTGAAGTAAACCCAGATTGGAACGATCGAGTGTCTCCTGTATAGCGGTTACCGTATATTCACCTTTGTCCAAACTGACGACGGTCAGACATACGCCGTTGTGAGCAACGCTCTGGTCGATTTTGAGTTCGTGAGCAAATGTACAACTGAGTGTGAGATGCAGATTTCCTGCGTCATGTACTGTCTTGACTACTTTTGCCGATTCTTCTATAATCCCTGAAAACATAGTGTTATGTATTAAGTAATGATTGAGCACAAAGATACAAAAAACCATCCGAGCAAGGAATGAAACCTCTTATTTTGTCATAACACTCAACTCGTTTTTCAGCTTCTATTCCTCTTGTTGTGAAGAAAAAATCGTTTTTATGCTCACTCTGTATCTCTGTTTCTTTGTGAATGAAGCTGCGCTTTTCATTATTATGGAAATAAATGTTTGGAAATGGAGCATTATGAAACCCTTTTCTTAAAGTTGTTTAAAACATTCCGGAGGGTATGCGGATTATTCAAATACTTTCGTTACTTTTGAAAATCAAAGAATAAATCTATGGAAAGAACACTCGTCATTTTAAAACCTTGTACTATTCAGCGGGGACTAGTCGGTGAGATCATCTCACGATTCGAAAAAAAAGGACTCCGACTGGTTGGAATGAAAATGATGCAGCTGTCTGATGAACTTTTAAGTGAACACTATGCCCACTTGAAAGAGAAATCTTTTTTTCAAAGGGTAAAGGATTCGATGATGACAGCACCTGTTGTCGTAACGTGTTGGGAGGGAGTTGGCGCAGTTGAAGTTGTAAGGAATATGACCGGCGTTACGAATGGTCGTCATGCACAACCCGGCACCATACGTGGTGATTACAGCGTAAGCTTTCAGGAGAATATCATTCATACATCGGATTCTCTTGAAACAGCAAAAATAGAGTTAAACCGCTTCTTTACAGAAGATGAATATTATGTATACCGTCCGGCTACATTTGATTATCTGTATGCGTGTGACGAATATTAACCAATACTTGAAAAATTAAGACCAATGCATTATAAATTAAGTTTTCTGGCGCTATTGTTTGCCGTCATTACTTGCAAATCATACTCACAAGAGTTGTATGCAGACAACGTGAATTTCAACAAACGTATTAGCGTAGTTGACTCATTTATGATACTCGAGAACATGGAAGCGGATGAGCTGATGATTCCGGAAATGGATCTCGATGAGAATTGGAGCACAGATAAAGTTAATCCATATAAAGTAGATATTTCCAAACTCCCTGAGTCGCTCAATATTGATGTTTCTAATTTTGCAATTCCCGTGGTGAAGAATACAAAGGTGAATTCTGAGTTTGGTTATCGCAGACGCTTTAGAAGATTTCATTATGGAACTGATTTGCAAATCAAAAAAGGTGATACGATTGTAGCTGCTTTTGATGGTAAGGTGCGGATTCGTAAATATGACAGAGGTGGATATGGCTATTACTTAGTAGTTCGCCATAATAATGGTTTAGAGACTATTTACGGACATTTGTCTCGCTTTATCGCTCAGGTAGGTGATGTGGTGAAAGCTGGTCAGCCGATTGGATTGGGTGGAAGTACTGGACGCTCCACTGGTCCGCATCTGCATTTTGAAACTCGTTTTCTTGGAAAAGCTTTTGATCCGACTGAAATTTTTGATTTTGTAAAAAGAGATATTTATAAAGATACCTATGTATTCCATGTGAAGGATAAAGGTTTGAAGTCGACAAATGATAATGGTAAAGTCGTGGCTTCAGCTACAGGACATCAGGATGATATCTTATACCATAAGATTAAATCCGGAGATACATTGGAGAAGATTGCAAAACGTAATGGAACAACGATAGCAAAACTCTGTCAACTTAACGGTATTACTAAAAGATCGACATTGCGCATTGGACGCGTGTTACGCTGCTCCTAATTTTTCCTATATTAAAATGCTATTACAAAGGCTCTTCTTTTTCCGGGAGAGCCTTTTTTCCCTCAAAACTGATACACATTAAATGACAGGGATATGAAAACAATTTTTCGGGTATTCGCAATGCTTGCACTTCCTTTCTTTGCCGTATTTGCTTCTGCGGGGTCTAAGACTCTAGACAAAACGACTGTCAGTAAGCTTGATCTTAAGCGGTACATGGGCAAGTGGTATGAGATAGCTCGTTTTGACCATCGTTTCGAACGTGGTTTAATAGGAAATACTGCCGAGTATAAATTGCTTTCCAATGGTACTGTTCAGGTAATCAATCAGGGATATAAAGGGAATTTCAAAGGGAAACCTGAAATAGCTGAAGGAAAAGCTAAGCTGCCTGATCCATCAGAACCAGGCAAACTTAAAGTTTCTTTCTTTCTCTGGTTTTATGGCGAGTATAATGTACTTGAATTGGATGCTGTAAATTATAGCTATGCTTTGATAGGAAGTAGTTCGGATAAATACCTGTGGATTCTTAGTCGGACTCCACAATTACCGGAAATAACCAAGAAACTCTTACTGGAGAAAGCAGAAAAGAGAGGCTACGATACCTCCAAACTTATATGGGTGAAACAAAAACAATGATTCTTGATTCAATCGTAGTGGTATGATTCTTGATTTTAGGCTCAAAGTGTTTAATACCGTTGTTAACTATCAGAGCTTTAGTAAAGCGGCTATCGAACTGTGTATCACACAACCGGCTGTGACCAAACATATTTCTGAATTAGAAAAACAGATAGGATCCCCGTTGTTTATTCGTCATGGGAGTAAGATATCTATTACTCCGCAAGGAGAAATCCTGCATCGTTATGCACAACGAATTCTCGGGCTTTATCGTGATCTAAATAATGAATTTGCCTCTGAGAAAGCCTTATGCAACGGGGAAATCCGCATTGGAGCCAGCACGACAATCAGCCAGTATATCCTTCCGGTCATTCTTGCTAAGTTTAAGAGTCGTTATCCTCTAATCGCTGTTGAGCTGATCAGTGGCAACAGCAGAGAAATCGAACGACTTGCGGCAGAACGGGAGATAGATCTTGGACTCATCGAAGGTAATTCCAATATCGCGACTCTTCATTATGATACTTTTATCAAAGATGAGATAGTTCTTGTTACTTCTGTTGCAAACAATCGCTCTTGTAAAGATGAAATATCATGTAAGGAGCTGAGTCAACTTCCTTTTGTTTTCCGTGAGAATGGATCTGGTACACTGGATGTGATTGATGCTGCGCTACAGGAGAAAGGAATCCAGCGGCGAGATCTCCATATTCAACTCTATCTGGATAGTAGCGAAAGTATAAAACGCTATCTGCTTCAGTCTGCCACATATGCCTTTATTTCCATTGCTGCTGTAACTGATGAATTGAAAGATAATAAATTGCGAATTGTAGATGTTGCAGATCTGGAAATAAGCCGTGACTTTCGTTTTGTCTCCCTTCATGGTAGTTATGGTAAACTCATTGAAATGTTTAGAACATTCTGTCTGTCGAACTATAACTAGAGGTTATAACCGACTACAAATTGTGATGATTATTTAGCTTGAAATATACGTACCTTTGCTCCGAATTAAAAACAATAAGTCATGCAAAGAGATGTATTTAGAAAGATTCTGTTTATTGTAGCAATTATCTTGTGTGCGACAGACTGGGTAATTGCCCCCATCGCACTGCTGGGAGGATTTCTTTTCACCTTGTTATTGGGTCATCCCTTTCCTCAAATTAACGGAAAAGCGACTTCTGTGTTGTTAAAAGCTTCCGTGGTCGGACTTGGATTTGGAATGACACTTAACAGCGTCCTTGAAGTAGGTTTTACGGGACTGCAGCTCACTGTTATCTCAATTATCTTAGTGCTTCTAATGGGATATCTTTTTGGAAAGAAGCTCGGTATGAATGCCAAGTCTTCACATTTGATAGCTTCAGGAACTGCTATATGTGGAGGAAGTGCTATTGCTGCAGTATCTCCGGTCATTGATGCTACAGACAAAGAGGTTTCTGTATCTCTTGGTGTTATCTTCTTTCTTAATTCCATCGCTCTATTGTTGTTTCCAATACTTGGGCACTTTTTCGACCTTACTCAATATCAGTTTGGGTTGTGGAGCGCTATTGCTATTCATGACACAAGTTCTGTTGTTGGTGCTGCTTCTGCCTATGGTGAAGAAGCTCTGGGTATTGCTGTTACAGTAAAGTTGGCCCGTACCTTGTGGATAATCCCTGTTTCGCTGATTTCTGCATGGTTCTTTCGTAGCAAAGGTCGCTCTATTTCCATACCTTGGTTTATCGCGTTGTTTATACTGGCAATACTTGCAAATACCTATTTGCCGGTTGTAGGATTATTCAATATGAAGCTAGTCAGTCTCGCTAGGCATGCCCTGGTAGTTACTCTCTTTCTGATTGGAACAAGCTTGTCAGTCGGTAGTCTGAAGAGTGTTGGTGTAAAGCCCTTTGTCTTGGGTATCATGCTCTGGATTATAGTTTCCGTTCTGTCTCTTGTAGCAATCCTTCTCCTATATTAGAATACTGAAATTGTAAGAATTGTGGTAGCGTTTTAGAAAATAGTCCCTCTTTTCTGAAAAGGAATTTCAGGAAGAGATTGTTTGTCACTCTATACGAACAGAAAAAAGCCACTATCTGAAAATCAAATAGTGGCTTATATTTTTGGTGTGAAATTAATTGCTGAAGATTGTCCGGATCTTCGTGTATGCTTCTCTGAATAACTCTTCATTCTTATCACGTAGTGGAAAGTCTTTTGCCGGAAGAATTGGAATTACCTTTACATCAGGAACTGAAGTGCTGTACACCTGCCCGATGATCGTACGGAGAGACTTACCATCCACCGGCTGATAAAACGGCTCAATACATTCCAATCCAACACGACGGGGTTGTGCGCCGTGAAGAAAAGTTTCATCTCCACCATAGAACCCCAGCTTTTGCAGCCAATAGTTCGTCTGAAGTGACATCGCAAAGATGTACTTAATTGATGGATTTTCTTCCAATATCCATTTGATATGCGCTAATCCTTTAACGGCCTTTTCTTCCTGAATTAAAACTCGTTTCCCTTTGGCTGGTGGTAATACGTAGTCGTTGCAAAGATTTGTCACATACATTTCTTCCGGCTTGAATAAGTCATTCGTCAGGAATAGTATATGATGATAGAGGTTTTGTGCCTCTACATTACGGCTTCGCTCACCATGATCTTCCGGAAAAGGACGAAAATAGTAATCAGCAAACATGGCATATTCCGTAGCAGTATCTGTCCACTGTAAATTGGAGTCTTCTCCAATTATCAGTATTTTAGCAGGATAAGTTGCTTTTTGATCTTTCGATCTCATAGATTAAATGTTTAAAAATTTGTCCTCTTTTGACGGAGTACAATAACTTATCTGGCACTTGACAGATCATTGACAAATGGAAGATTTTAAAAAATGGACAATCACGATCAGATGCCAAATGCAGAAAGCAAAACTTCGCCTCTAAGAATGAGTGTCTTGTTGTTTACTTGCACGAGATAGTCTCTGAAACGATCTACGTTAAATCTGGTTTTCATGAAAACAGGATCTAGCTCTAATTCCCGTACGGCTTGCACTGTATTGTAATGTGGGTACAAATACAAGATATCAAGCAAGGCTTTCTCGGGAGTAGCCATCATGATTTCAAACCTCTCAAATTCAGGTAGTCTTTCAAAACCAAAGAAGACAGCTGGTTTGACTTTTTGAAAAGAATAAACGCCAAAAGGATTGGCGAAGTAAGCTCGCTTGGAGGTTACTATACTCGTGATTGTTTTTTCTTCCTCATAATGAATCATTCCGTGGTAGAAGAGCGCGGAGTGAAGACTGATGTATGACGGAAAGAAGATCCGATTAGCGAGATAGAGTCGAAAACCAGGAACCTCCAGGTATTCTGGAAAAGAGTAAAACTCATTGCGTAGTTTAATGAGTAGTCCTTTTCGTTCCCAAATACTCAGATTGCTTCTGTCAAAATCTTCTGCAATCTCAAAAATCTTCTCTGTTGTGACAATTCCATATTCAAGGAATGTTGTCTTGAAATTAGGGTAGTTCATCATATTGTACAAAATTATTCTGCAAAGATAAAGAAAAATATAAATAGACCTCTATGATTTGCGATTTTAAATTATTTAAACTGATTTAAAGTGTTTGTGCTCATACGGATCGGTATCTGTGATTTGTTTTTGTATTATTGTAATATAATTCATCCATGTTCTTGTCAATCTTGTTTACTTTGTCGAATCTTGTTTCGTTTGTCCTTTTTTAAGTGCCCTGAAAGGCTTTTTTAGTGGAGAAAAGAAATAAATGGTTCAAAAAAGCTAGCTCCCCTCAAAGCTATTATGGAATATAATTTCTTGTTTTGAGGTATAGAAAGTTGGCTTTGGCATTTCATAGACTGATTTTCGCAGAAAGGAACGAAGCGATTCTATATCTTTGTATTTATTCAACGTTTCTACAGGGATAATACTGCCGATAGCAATTCGAGGATTTTGTTTGCTCTTGTTGAATACTTCATAAGGCATCCTGGTAAGGCGTACTCTCCAGTTGATGAGTCCGAGGGAATAAAAGAACCAAGAGTTTTTATCAAAAAATCGAATAGGTAATACGGGAACTTTTGCTTTTTGGATTAAACGTATGATGCTCATTTGCCATTCACGATCGCGCACACATCCCTCTTTTAGACTCAGATCTGAAACAGCGCCGGAAGGAAAGAATCCAATGGGGTGACCTTCTTGGATTGACTGAAGTGCCTTTCGAATTCCGTTGACACTTGCAGTAGAGACTCCGATATTCTTATTTCCTTTTGGACGAACTGAAATGAAGTTTGTATCCATTGGCTTAATCATCGAAAGAATCTCATTGACCATCACTTTATAATCGGGACGTATGCTTGCCATTAAGTCAATCAGCATGATGCCGTCAAGTCCGCCATATGGGTGATTGGATATCGTGATAAAAGAGTCTGTTGGAAGTTCATGGAGCCGCTCTCCGTTTCCTATCCGGTAGTTTACTCCCAGTTCGTTAAGCAAACTGGCGGCAAAGTCAGATCCGTTGTGCTCACAAGAACTCAGATATAGCCTGTTAACTCTATCTATAGCAAGCAGCCGCATTGCAAACTTTGCAATACAATTGCCATTCTTTCCTTTGAATAGAGGCGAGAATCTTTCAAAATCTTTTGTTCCAATTAAGTCTTTCAAAAATCCGATGGTATTTTGTTGTTTAAAGTTTTTCTTTTTGAAAAGGCTAAGAACGGATCTTTTTAAAGATCAGATGTCGCTGAAGATTGTAATTAATACATACGGAGACAATCAGATCCATGATGATACGACTAAACCCATATCCGATTTTATAATAGGTTGTAATGTAATAGGTGCCTGATGATTTGAGTAAGATGCTATTAATTACAACTAATATAAACGCAGAGAGTTGTTTCTTGACGGAGTATTTATATCGATACCCTTTTGTGTTAAAGGTCCATCTCTTATTAATGAAGAAGTTTACAATCGCGCCAATTACTCCGCCGATCGCAATGGAAATGGTATAG
>JAQUZH010000172.1 GCA_028691445.1 Bacteroidales bacterium
AACATTAAGACTTTATCGGGTTTTTGAAATGCTAATATCGCCATATCGAATCATTTATTATTTAGAGTACAACTCTACGATTAACTGCTCTTTGATGTTTTCAGGAATATCTGCTCTGTCTGGAACATGTAAGAACTTACCTGTTTTTGACGTTGCATCCCATTCCAACCAAGGATACTTACTATGATTAAATCCGCTTAATGAGTTTGCAATGACTTCGAGAGATTTTGCTTTCTCACGAACACCAACTACATCACCTGGTTTCACAGAGTAAGAAGGAATATTAACAACAGCTCCATTTACAACAATATGTCTGTGAGACACTAACTGACGTGCAGCAGCACGAGTATTTGCAATTCCAAGTCTAAAGACAACATTGTCCAAGCGTGCTTCCAAGAACTGAAGTAACACTTCACCCTTAATACCCTTTGTACGAGATGCTTTTTCAAACAAATTGCGGAATTGTTTCTCTAAAACACCATAAGTGTATTTAGCTTTTTGCTTTTCGCGCAACTGAATACCGTATTCAGATGTTTTCTTTTTTCTGTTATTACCGTGTTGTCCCGGAGGATAGTTCTTTTTTGACAGAACTTTGTCCGGCCCAAAAATTGCTTCTCCAAACTTACGAGCAATTCTTGTTTTTGGTCCAGTATATCTAGCCATTTTTTTAAATTTTAGTTGTTCATTCAGAATCAAGAATCATGCAGCCGCGATTACAGAGAGGTTGTGTTGTAATCTATTCACAATCCAAAATTCGAGAATCTTAATAAGAAATAACTTTAAACTCTTCTTCTTTTTGGAGGACGACATCCATTATGTGGTAATGGAGTAACATCAACTATTTCAGATACTTCAATACCTGCTCCGTGTATAGTTCTGATTGCAGACTCACGTCCGTTTCCTGGTCCTTTTACGAACACTTTCACTTTTCTAAGACCAAGATCAAATGCAACCTTTGCACAATCCTGAGCAGCCATTTGAGCTGCATAAGGAGTATTCTTCTTAGAACCTCTAAACCCCATTTTTCCGGCAGATGACCAAGAAATCACTTGCCCTTCGCTATTGGCGAGAGAAACAATAATGTTATTGAAGCTAGAATGCACGTGGGCTTGTCCGACTGCATCTACTTTAACATTTCTCTTTTTAGCTGCGACTGTTTTTTTTGCCATATTAACTATTCTTATTTAGTAGCTTTTTTCTTATTTGCAACTGTCTTCTTCTTACCCTTACGAGTACGAGCATTATTCTTTGTACTTTGGCCTCTTAACGGAAGACCAATACGATGACGGATTCCACGATAACAACCGATATCCATCAGACGTTTGATGTTCATTTGTACTTCTGATCTCAAATCTCCTTCAACTTTCATTGTGGAGCCAATGATTTCACGAACTTTAGCTGCTTGATCGTCAGTCCAATCTTTAACTTTCAGATCTCTATCAACTCCAGCACTTTCCAAAATTGTGTTAGCTCTACTACGGCCAATGCCATAGATATAAGTTAAAGCAATCTCGCCTCTTTTATTTTGTGGTAAATCTACACCAACAATTCTTATAGCCATAAACTTGATAATTTATCAGATTAAATTCATTTCAACCCTGACGTACCTTGTACTTTGGGTTTTTCTTGTTAATAACGTACAAGCGTCCTCCTCTTCTCACGATTTTACAATCGGGAGTACGCTTTTTTAGTGATGCTCTTACTTTCATATCTTTATTTTTTTTATTTGTATCTAAAAGCAATTCTTCCTTTTGTCAGATCATATGGAGACATTTCAACCCGAACTTTATCACCAGGAAGAATCTTTATATAATGCATTCTCATTTTTCCTGATATATGAGCTGTTATCTCATGACCATTCTCTAATTCGACACGAAACATTGCGTTTGACAATGCTTCAATAATTACTCCATCTTGTTCAATTGCAGCTTGCTTTGCCATAAAGTATTCTAATATTAAATTGCCCTATCCCCTAATTCTTTCTCAAGAAACTCAAATGATGACAATATTTCCGCTTTTTGAGATCCAATTGCTATCGTATGCTCGAAATGAGCAGCCGGCAATCTATCCTTTGTTCGTACGGTCCAACCATCACTTTCTATTACAACTTGCCTTTTCCCTAAACAAATCATAGGCTCAATTGCAATAACCATTCCTTTTTTTAATAATGGGCCAGAGCCACTTCTTCCGTAATTAGGTACTTCAGGATCTTCATGCATTTTTCTTCCAATGCCATGACCTACTAATTCCCTGACAACCGAATAACCGTTACCTTCACAGTAGGTCTGAATTGCATGACCAATATCACCGATTCTATTCCCTTCTACAGCCTTTTTTATTCCTAAGTACAAAGACTCTTTCGTTGTTTTTAGAAGTTTCATTATCTGGCTATCAACTTCACCTACACAAAATGTGTAGGCGGAGTCTCCATAATAGCCGTTTAATATCGATCCACAATCGATTGAGACAATATCTCCATCTTTAAGAACATAACCCGAAGGGAATCCGTGAACAACATTTTCATTGACAGAAACACAAAGAGTATAAGGATAGCCATTGTAACCTAAGAAACCAGGTACTGCTTTATTGTCCCGTATGAACTCTTCAGCTATTTGATCTAAATAGAGCGTTGTAATTCCGGGTCTAATAATCTTTGCAAGTTCACAGAGAGTCTTACCTACCAGTTGATTACTTTCTCTTAATAAATCAATTTCGTGTTCTGTTTTAAGAAAAATCATTCTTAACTATAGTATTAATACGCAGCTACGCTACCTGTTCTTCCTTTAATACGTCCGGACTTCAACAATCCATCATAATGGTGCATCAATAAATGACTCTCGATTTGTTGCAAAGTATCCAGAACAACTCCTACAAGAATTAACAAAGATGTACCACCAAAGAACTGAGAAAATTCCGAACTGATACCTATCACACTTGTGAATGCAGGTAACACCGCAACGATAGCAAGAAATATTGATCCAGGAAGTGTTATCCTATCCATAATATCATCAATATAGTCTTTAGTCTGCTTACCAGGTTTAATGCCAGGTATAAAACCATTATTGCGTTTCATATCTTCTGACATCTGAGTTGGATTAATAGTGATCGCTGTATAAAAATACGTAAATACTATAATAAGTAAACCGAATACCACATTATACAACAAACCTTGATTATCCATAAGCTGATTCAAGATCCCAGATGACTGTGTACTTGAAAAGCTAACAAAAGAGATGGGAATAAACATGATTGCCTGTGCAAAAATAATGGGCATAACACCAGCAGCATTAACCTTCAAAGGAATATACTGTCTTGCACCACCATATTGTTTGTTACCTACCACTCTTTTAGCATATTGTACGGGAACTTTTCGCGTACCTTGAACAAGAAGTATTGCTGCAGCGATAACAAATAACAGGAAGACTATCTCAGCGAGAAACATAACGAGACCTCCACCACCATTATCAGTAGTACGTGAAATAAACTCGGCTGTAATAGCACGAGGTAATCTTGCGATAATACCTATTAAAATGATGAATGAAATTCCATTTGTGATTCCTCGGTCAGTAATTCTCTCACCCAGCCATAGAATAAACATACTACCAGCAGAAAGAATTATTGTCGCATAAAAAGCGAAGAAAAAGCCGGATGGTATAGCTGATCCTACAGCTTTCATCTGATAATTCAAGTTAGTCAGATAAGCAGGAGCTTGGAACAGAAGAATAAGCACAGTCAGATATCTAGTATACTGATTGATTTTACGTCTTCCACTTTCTCCTTCACGCTGCAATTTTTGGAATTTTGGAATAGCAATGGCTGCAAGTTGTATTACAATTGAAGCAGATATATACGGCATAATTCCCAAAGCAAATATGGATGCATTAGAAAAAGCACCGCCAGAAAACATATCAAGCAAAGCTAACAAGCCCCCTTTTGTCTGACTCCTTAATGCATCTAAGGCTGAAGGATCAATACCGGGAAGCACTACGAACGAACCAAAACGGTATATTGCAACCAAAAGGGTAGTAATGAGGATTCGATTTCTCAAATCCTCAATCTTCCAAATATTTTTTATTGTATCAACTGCTTTCATTGTATTATAACTTTACTACGGTTCCACCAACAGCTTCTATCGCCTTAATAGCTGATTGAGAAAAAGCGTTTGCTTCAACTTCCAATTTATTTGTCAAAACTCCATTACCTAAAATCTTCACTAAATGTTTTGGTGATACATAACCAGCTTCGATCAAAGTACTAATAGAAATCTTTGTCAAATTGTTTGTTTCAGCCAACAATTGCAATGTTTCAATATTAATTGATTTGTACTCAATTCTGTTTATATTCTTAAAACCAAATTTGGGCACACGACGCTGCAAAGGCATCTGACCTCCTTCAAAACCTATTTTCTTAGAATAGCCAGATCTTTGTTTTGCACCTTTGTGACCTCTTGTAGAGGTACCACCCATACCAGAACCAGATCCACGTCCAACGCGTTTGCGTGTTTTAGTAGAACCAGCTGCTGGCTGTAAATTGCTCAAGTTCATATCGATTCTATTTTTTATTTTTAATACTCAACTGAAACCAAATGTTTCACTTTTTCAATCATTCCCAGAATCTGGGGAGTTGCTTCGTGTTCTTTCACTCGATTCAGTTTTTTCAGTCCCAAAGCATCCAAAGTTAACTTCTGAGTCTTTGGACAATTAATTCTGCTTCTTACTTGCTTTACTTTTATTATTGCCATAATGAACCTCCATTATCCTTTAAAAACTTTTTCTACTGAAATACCTCTATTTTGCGCAACAACTCTTGCATCGCGTAACTCGCTGAGAGCAGCAATTGTAGCTTTCACAAGATTGTGAGGGTTTGAAGAGCCTTTAGACTTAGCCAAGACATCTGTTATACCTACACTTTCCAATACTGCACGCATAGCACCACCAGCTTTAACACCGGTACCCTGAGATGCAGGTTTGATAAAGACTTGTGCTCCGCCAAACTTATAAAGTTGTTCATGAGGAATTGTACCCTTATGAATAGGAACTTTAATAAGATTCTTTTTTGCAGACTCTACACCTTTTGCAATAGCCGTCGTTACTTCGTTAGCTTTACCTAAGCCCCAACCAATAACGCCATCTTCGTTTCCAACCACAACAATGGCTGAAAAGCTGAAAGCACGACCACCTTTAGTAACCTTGGTTACTCTATTTATAGCAACTAATCTGTCTTTTAATTCCAGATCATTCGTTGATTTTACTTTATTATAAACTTCTGCCATCGCTATTAAAATTTTAGTCCACCGTTACGAGCCGCTTCAGCCAATTCTTTAATTCTTCCATGGTATAAGTATCCGTTGCGATCAAACACAACAGAAGAAATACCGGACTCAATAGCTGCTTTTGCAACTTCAGCACCCACTTTCGCTGCTTGTTCTTTCTTAGCTACTTTTTCTTCCACTTTTAAAGAAGAAGCAGATACCAAGGTTTTTCCTGACAAGTCGTCAATAATCTGTGCATAAATCTGCTTATTGCTTCTGAACACACATAAACGAGGACGATTCTCAGTACCTCTAACTTTCACACGAAAGCGTGCTTTAATTTTTAATCTTCTTTCTATTTTCGTTGTCATAATAATCACTTATTTAGCAAATTATTTAGCACCTGCTGATTTACCTGATTTGCGGCGAATAACTTCACCAACA
>JAQUZH010000173.1 GCA_028691445.1 Bacteroidales bacterium
GCGAGAGATGTTCAAACTCGCGATAAGCCGCCAAAATATCTTCGTATACATAGTTGCGTACCTTCGCCACACGGATCTTCTCATGCACCGTAGGAATCGTATTCTCTTCGTTGCTCAACACCTCTTCATACAGCTTCTCACCCGGACGCAAACCGGTATATTCGATATTGATATCCTTATCAGGGATGAATCCGGCCAGTTCAATCATACGACGCGCCAGGAGATCGATCTTCACCGACTCACCCATCTCAAACACAAAGATATCATTCCCATTGCCCAGAGTAGCGGCTTCCATCACCAGACGGCAAGCCTCCGGAATAGTCATAAAGAATCGGGTTATTTCCCTGTGAGTCACAGTCACCGGACCTCCTCGCTCGATCTGCGAACGGAAATGAGGGATCACCGAACCATTGCTTCCGAGCACATTACCGAAACGGGTCGTCACAAACTTCGTATGACCTTCTATATGGCCCTCCTCAATGGCACGACCCAGACTCTGCACATAGATCTCCGCCAGACGTTTAGAGCAGCCCATCACGTTCGTTGGATTGACCGCCTTATCTGTTGAGATCATGATCATCATCTCCACCCCATACTTCACCGCCATATCGGCTACCTGTCGGCTACCGATCACATTGACAAGCACAGCCTCACACGGATTCTCCTCCATCAGAGGCACATGCTTATAAGCCGCCGCATGAAAGACTATCTCAGGACGATAGCGCTCAAAAATCATTCTCACACGTTGCTTCACGCGCACATCGCCCACCACAGGAGCAAAACAGAGCTGCGGAAAGGTACGCTCCAACTCCAGACGAAGCTCATGCATCGGAGTCTCCGCTGAATCAAACAACACCAGCTTCTTTACACCCAGCGTAGCCAGTTGACGACACAGTTCGCTGCCGATACTCCCCGCCGCACCTGTCACAAGCACCGTCTTGCCTCTAAACTGCCTATCAACCTCCTTCATGTTGATATGAATCTCCTCACGCCCCAGCAGATCCTCGATGCGGATCTGACGCAATTCTTGTTTCTGCAAAGCGCCATTGCCCACCTCATCGATCGGAGGAGCAATAAACGTCTTTACTCCGGCGTGACCGCAATAGACGATCAGCCGGTCTTTCTCAGACTGCGCATCCTCATTACGGGCAAATAAAATTCCATTGATCTCTTTGCGGGGAACAAAATTATTAAAGTCGGTCTGGTGACGGAAGTAATAGACCGGAAGGCCTGCCAGATAATAATCATTCAAATCGCGACCATACACGTAGAAGCCAACCACCTGATACTTCTCGCTGCCATTCAATCGCTTTACCAAAGCCACACTCAGATTGCTGGTGCCATAGATCAGTATCAGATTCTTTCCACTTTTGGGACTACCTCCTGCCCTGAACCGTTCATAGATCTTTACCATCACCATTCGAACCATCACCAAGGCGATCGTAGCAAGCATCGTGTCCAACACGATAAAAAAGGCCAGATAGATACTGTCTATGCCATGTATTACAGAATAGAGAAAGAAAAAGATGAATGTCAGCACATCCTTTATGGCGACTGCAAAACCGATACGCCACAAATCTGTGAGCGTGGAGTGGCGGATAACATGCCGATAGGTCTTGAAAATATAAAAAGCGGGAAGTGCTGTGACTAATGAGATAGTCGAGAGAACGAGCATTTTCGATGGAAGAATGGCATTGCTCGTAAGTACACACACGGCCAAACAACAAAGGAGCGAACAACAGATTGTTATGAAAAGATCAATCAACAATACAATCTTATAATTCAGATAATGGGATGATAATATCCTCTCGATATACTTCCGTAAACTATTCATGTGCTCAGGTTATTTAATGCGATTCACTGAATCTTTATTTTCGACTGACAAAAGTAAACTAAATTTGGAAATTCCAATCGTTTAAGTCAGAATATTCCTAAAAGAAATGTATAAATCATGCATTTTAATCTGTTTGAGACTCCTTTTTATTACTTTTGTAGCATAACAGATCCGGCATCCGGGTCTTTAACTACTATCACATGGTTTATCTTCACAAGGTCGGGGCACTTCTTTGCTTGCTTCTTATTTCGTGCATGGCAGAGAGCCAATCAGGAGAGAGATTCAACTATCGGATCGAGAGTATCACCGGTTATAGCAACGGCTTGCAGACTCCTTTCTGGTTGGTATCGAACAGGCAGGGACTCTCTTCACTGACCAAGGAGAACAGCTGCCTGCGTGTCGGACTCTTTCATCCTTCGGAGCCGCGCAAGAAGATTTCTTTTGCCTATGGTCTGGATCTTACCACAGCGATGCACTACAGTGCGACGTTTACGATCCAACAGGCTTATCTGGATATCTATTATAAGGTATTGCAAGCAAGTGTCGGAAGCAAAGAGCGATGGGGCGAACTGAAAAACCCGTTATTGAGCAGCGGCGGATTGATGTACTCCGGCAATGCGCGCCCTATCCCTCAGCTGCGCGTCGGCATCCCGGAATATGTGGCGGTACCTTATACAAAGGGGTGGCTTCAGATTCGCGGACATGTAGCTTATGGGCTATTTACCGACGACGACTGGCAGACAAGTTTTATTAAAACAGGAGGAAAACGAACGGAGCATGTGCTCTATCATTCGAAAGCTTTGTTTTGGAAAATTGGCAAAGAGCAGTTCACACCTTTTATATATGAAGGTGGATTGGAAATGTCGGCACAGTTTGGCGGCAACAGCATCACTGGCAACAGCGTCACAGACATGCCCAACCGTGCGATGGATTTCCTGCGTGTCTTTATTCCTTCGGGAGGAGATAAAAGTACCCCGCTTGGCGAGCAGACCAATGTGTATGGCAATCATTTGGGGAGCTGGCACTCTTCACTGGCCTATACGCGCAACGAATGGACGATTCGCGCCTATTTTGAACACTATTTCGAAGACCACTCGATGATGTTTCTGGAGTATGGATGGAAAGATGGATTGGTCGGAGTTGAGTTCACCCTGCCGAAGCGGATGATGGTACAACAGGTCGTACTGGAATACATGACCTCGCGCGATCAGTCCGGACCGGTCTACAACGACACCAATGATGTGATCGCGGAACAGATTAGTGCGACAGACAACTACTACAATCACGGCATATACACCGGATGGCAACACTGGGGAATGGGTATCGGTTCGCCGCTGATGCTCTCGCCGATCTATAACAGCGACGGATCCATCAGTTTCAAGAACAACCGCCTTGAGAGCACCCATCTGGGCATGAGCGGAGCACTGACCCGGGAAGTAAGCTACCGGATGCTCTACACCCGATCCCAAAGTTGGGGCACCTACGGCGAACCTGCACGCGAGGTACTGACAGACACTTATCTGATGTGGGAGATGAATTATCAACCGCAACGATTGCGTTCATGGCGTTTTGGCGCATCGCTGGGCATTGATCGAGGCGACATGAGCGGCACAAACCACGGCATACTCTTCTCCATACGCAAAACCGGCCATTTTTAAATGCACGCTGAGCAGCTTCCGATACACTGCACATGAGGTAAGAAGTTATGCATGGATGAAAACATCAGGTCGTTTGCTCCGTTTCACAACTGTGGAACGGAAAAAATATACGAATATTTTGGGAAAGACATCAGGACATCTTTGGAAAGATATCAGGACATTTTCCGGGAAGATATCAGGACATTTTCGCAAAGGAATCTGATCGCAATATTGAAGATCTTATCCTTTTCCGGTCGCTATCCAAGAATCGTCAACATCACTGCCCAATCAACCTATAGATCTCAATCCCACCAATCGTTCACTTCGTCAAGAACCGGACTCCTTCCCCTGTTTGAGTTCCTTTATTCGTCCAACAGGTTCGGTGCCGCAAAGGTCTGCCCCACCCCCGGCAATACCCATTAAAAAGAGAAGCAGTCAAAGAGCATTAAAAAATATCGATCACAAGGATCGTAATAATCTCAAAAAGGATTGCCAAATCAAAATAAAGTCGTACTTTCGTCTTTTCTTTTCCAAATCGATACTCTCAGTAACATTTTTTACTGATTTTCCTTTGAACCTTTTCCCTTGTGATACGTCAAAGTGTGAAATAAACAACGAAAAAGCTATACGTAACGACATACCATGTCTATCATTATTAAAAACCTCAACAAAATATATCCAAATGGCAATCATGCCTTGAAGGATATCAATCTGGAAATACCATCCGGAATGTATGGTCTATTGGGCCCCAATGGCGCAGGAAAATCGACGCTGATGCGTATACTAGTAGCACTCATGGAGCCTACATCGGGCGATATAGAAATCTACGGATACAATCTATTAAAACAACGTAAGGAAGTACGTCAGATCCTCGGCTATCTGCCTCAGGATTTTCGTTTTTTCGCCAAATACAAAGTAAACGAGTTTCTGGACTACGCAGCCCGTCTTTCAGGGATGAACAACAGCCGTCAGCGAAGAGAAGCGATCAATAACATGCTGGAGCAAGTGGGTCTGTATGAAGTGCGCGAGCGCTATGCATCCAAACTCTCCGGAGGTATGAAACGACGATTAGGTATCGCTCAGGCCTTGATTCATAACCCCAAAGTAATTATTGTGGACGAACCAACCACGGGTCTCGACCCGGAAGAGAGAATCCGCTTCCGTAACCTGCTCTCCAGTGTAAGTGCCAATGACACCACGATCATTCTCTCCACACACATCGTAGGCGACATCTCCAGCTCCTGTTCCAATATGGCTCTGATGAACCACGGACAGGTATCATTCGTCGGTTCGCCGGAGGAGATGCTCAAACGGGCTGAAGGAAAAGTATGGCGCCTGCGGGTTACCAACGAACAATATCAGGAGATCAACAAGAAACATCCGGTTATTTCGACAATACCTGCGGGAATAGATTGGGAGATTCAAGTCGTTGCCGAAAGCATGTCTGCCTATGGCAATGCCGAGCCTTTTACTCCAACACTTGAACATGCGTATGTGTATTTTATGGAGAAACAGTTAGATCTTTGGATGAACGATTAATGAAAGAATGACAGATGCAATTACTCATAAACATATTATCAGTATCGAAGTATGAATCCAAGCTGCTCCTACGCAGCTGGTTCTTCAAGGTCTTTGCCGTGTTGGCATTCCTGTTTTTTGGATTGATCACCTTTATTCAGTTCCTATCCGAAAACCCGGAATCAACCATTGACACGATCCCCTCATTGATGCCTTACATGGTCGCTCTGATGCTCAATCTGGCACAAGCGATCATCACAGTATTTCTCGCCTCGGAATATCTGAAACGCGACAAAGAGCTCGACACCTCTGAAGTCTTTTATGTAAGGCCACTCAGCAATGCCGAGTACCTTTTTGGAAAGATGTGGGGCACCATCCGCGTCTTCTTCGGACTCGACTTCATCATCATGGGCACCATGCTGGCGATCAGCTACTTCAAACTGGGAGCGGCTACGGATTACATGAGTTATCTCTGGTATTTTCTGATTCTGATTGTCCCCACATTGATCTTCATCACCGGACTATCCACCGTGTTGATGATGACACTGAAGAGTCAGGCGCTCACCTTTGTGATTCTCCTTGGCTATATCGGTATCACGCTTTTCTATGCCAGCGACGTACTTTATTACCTGTTTGATTACATCGGCTTCAGTTTCCCGATGTTCAAATCCACGAT
>JAQUZH010000013.1 GCA_028691445.1 Bacteroidales bacterium
GTGCTGAAAAAATATAATTATCTGCTTGGAAAGAAGTATAATGAAATCATGCCCTCTTCTTATTTCGTGCTGTTGCTTGGTAAAGCCGAACTTTTGGTACAAATGGACAGACAGGATGAAGCATGCGATATCTATCAAAAGACCTATGTGTATAAGGAGAACCTGAATCTTAATGCAGTTGTTCGTCAGATTGACGCTTTGAAGGCCCAATATCAGGCTGATCGGATAAAACTTCAAAACCGCTTGGAAAACTCTCAGACGATACGACTGCTGATTATGATCTGGAGTATTCTTTTGTTGTTGGTTATTGCATTCATTCTCTTCCTGAACCATCAGATCAAACAGCTTTTGGTTTCAAAGAAAAAGATGATCATTGCCAAAGAAAAGGCAGAAGTATCCATCAAGGTCAAGAGTGTCTTTTTGATGAATATGACACACGAGATTCGTACTCCTTTGAATGGTCTGATGGGCTTTTCATCCATTCTTTCCAGTGTCAGTGAAGTGGATGAAGAAACTAGACTTCAATGCGTCGAACAGATCAAAACGAACTCCATGCTTTTACGTAAATTAATCAACGATGTTCTTGATATCACCCGACTGGAATCGCGTGAAATGCATTTTAATTATCGAACCATAGATGCCATTCAACTTTGCCGTGATGTGATCGACACAGTCAAAAATGAGACCCATTGTCCGTTGGATATGACCTTTGCGTCGCATTACAGCAAACTGATGATTCTAACAGACAGTGATCGTTTGCAACAAGTGCTGACCAATCTGCTTGTCAATGCGACCAAATTTACCACGGAAGGATCTATTACACTTGCTTTGAAACGCGACTCAGATGCAAACTTTGCCATGTTTGCTGTTACAGATACAGGAAAAGGTATTCCGGAAGAAAAAAGGAGTCAGGTCTTCGATCGTTTCGTCAAATTGAATGAATATGCGCAAGGTAGTGGTTTGGGGCTTTCAATAAGCCGGTTAATTGTCGAACGATTGGGAGGCAAAATATGGGTTGATCCGGGTTACTCAACCGGAGCCCGTTTTATCTTTACCCATCCTATACATGAACAACAGGAAAGGAGTAGCGAATGAAAGTAAAATTAATTATGCTGGTTTCTTGGTTGTTGACAATAGGCTCTATTTCTCCACTCCAATCGCAGACATCATCCAAAGTGGACAGTGTGATGACTCTACTTTCCGAATTGCCACACGATGTCAAACGATTGGACTTCCTTTACAACCTGGCTTCTCAGGATGAAACATCCATACAGGCACTATACTACTCCGGCTTGTTGCTGGAAGAGGCAAAGCTGCAGAAGAACAGTAAATATCAATCTCTTGCACTCTATTTTGAACTGAAGTTTTACTTTTTTAAGAATGACCGGGAGATGGTGCAACATTGTTTTGGCGAGATTGATTCAGTCGCCCGGAGAGTTAACAATTATGACGTCTTCTTTCAAGCCTATGGTACCGCTATTGAGCTTTCAGTAATGAATGGAAATCACGAGTTGGCTATAGAAGAAGCAACAAAGATGCTTACAAAGGCACAATCTCTCGGGAATGGAAAAGGTGAAATGATCGCATATCTGATTTTGGCTGAAGCATTCTTTCATACATCAAGGAATGAACAGGCTTTAGAGATGATCAGAAATAGCTATATTAAAATAAGCCCAGCCGATTCTCTTCCCAATCAAATAGCAGCACTAACCGGTATCTGTTGGATATTGGATGCCGTCAAAGAGACGGTCAATCAAAAGATGTATCTGGATTTGTTAAATGGTCTATTAGAGAAGTATCTGTCGCAAAACAGGGTGATTGATCCCATTGTAACAGCCGCAAGGATGAATTGTGCTGATTTCTATTTGAGATATTATATCCGGACTAACCAGTTAGAAGAGGCGCGTGACTTTTTTCAGAAAGCTTCTCTACTTTATCAGAATGATATGCATCCTTATGATAGAGCTCTCTATTATAAAGCCAATGCCGAATTTTATCGTTTCAATGGAATGTATGACAATGCTGTTGTCGCTTCTGATTCTTTACTGAATATTACCGGAAAACTTTTTCGACGTGATTACTTCGAAGCATTGGTACTCAAAGCAGATATTCTGTCGTTGTCAGGAGACAAAAAAGCGGCTGTCCCAATCTATCAGCAAATGATAGCGATGAAAGATTCGATTCAGATTTATCTGTTTTCTGATCAAATGAAACAAATGCGCGAAAGATACAAGCTTGATGAGCTGCTCATGATTCAGGAGAAGAAGAAGAATGACATGGAACTTATCGCATTGGGAACGTTACTTCTTGTTTTTCTGATCCTGGCATTCATCGCTTTCCTTATATATAGATACAGAGGTAAACAACGACTCTCTGAGAAGGAATCACGTTTGGCAAAAGAACAGATGGAAGAAGCGAACCAGGTGAAAGAACACTTCCTTTTAAATATGAATTCCAGTGTTCAGGAACCTGTCAATACCGTTATTCAGTATTCAAATTTAATAGCAGACAATCCGGAATTGAATCAGGCAAGCATGCAAAAATATTCCGCAATCATTCAAAAGAATTCAGATTATTTGCTCGGACTTATCAATGATGTACTTGATCTTTCCCGTCTGGAAAGTGGTACAAAAGTATTTAATCTCTCTGTTGCCAACATGGTTTCAATCTGTGAAGAGGCGATTCATGTCATTGATGTAAAGAGTGATAATACATCGAAAATTTCTTTTTATACTGATTTAAAGGAGGTGTACGCTCAGATTGACATGGAAATGATGTCAAAGCGTTTGTCGGAAATTCTAAAAAGCAGAAAAGGAGAGGTTGAACGGAAAATTGCATTTTATCTTGAACGAAAGGAGAATGAGCCGGTACTGCTGTTCCGTATTTATGGAAGCTATTTATGTGATGAGACAAATGATGTGAATCATGAGATTGGTTTGCAGAACGATATGAATCGCTTGGTCTTCGAACATATGGGAGGTGTTTATCATATGGTAAAGGATCAAGGCGAAGAAAGACCCTATATTTTTATCTCTTTTCCTATATGTGATATGAATGAAGCTTCAAATACGATCAAGGAGGAAATTCTTCTAGAACAAAGTGTTGATGAAGAGATGCTTGATGCAGAAAGATTAGAGATAGAACCGATGAATGCGAAAACAGATCAAATGACGGAAACGGTCACTCAAGCTTCTGGACTAAGTGAGTTAGACATGGGTGGATTGATTGTAGATGCGCTTGATCCGGAAGAACTGGAAGCCTTGAAAGAAGAATTTGCACGAATGAGGACTGAGAAGTTGGAAGCTGATTTGAACGATACAAGAAAGAATAACGATGACAGATCTACGAAGTAACACTACTATCTGCTATCTCAATTTTAGAAAGAATGGAATTAAAACGAAATAGGATATTATTTAAAATTCTGATATTACTCATCAGTTCCCTTTGGATTACGATACCTTTAAGTGCCCAAATAACAAAGGGTCTGAACTATTCTCTGGAGAGTAGCGGCTCTTTTTCAAAGGCTGAACAAACTCCTTTTTGGCTCCTGTCAAACCGACAGGGGTTGTCTTCTCTTTCAAATACCAATGGATATCTGAGGCTCGGATTGGTTCGTCCGTTTGAAAAGAGAAAGCACTTTTCTTATGCGTATGGTCTTGATTTTGTAACGGCTGCTAAATATACCTCTTCATTGATTGTACATCAAGCTTATCTGGATTTACGCTATCAAGCGTTAACCTTAAGCTTGGGAAGTAAAGAGCGTTGGAGCGAGATGCAGAATAAACAGTTGAGTAGCGGAGGATTGACCTATTCAGGCAACGCCAGACCAATACCTCAGGCTCGGATTGGCTTTCCTGAGTATGTTTCAGTGCCCTTTACCAATAATTGGCTGAAAGTACGCGGACATGTGGCATACGGTGCTTTTACGGATGAAAAGTGGCAGAGAGATTTTGCTGTATCAGGCAATCGTCGTACCGAACATGTGCTTTATCATTCGAAAGCGTTATTCTGGAAAATTGGCAAGGAGCCTCTTGCTCCGTTTGTATACGAAGGTGGTTTGGAGATGGAAGCACAGTTTGGCGGAAATGCTTATGGAAGTACCGGAAAGATAGATATGCCTAATCGTTTAGCTGATTTCTTGCGGGTATTTGTTCCGACTGGCGGCGACAACAGATCGCCGGAAGGAGAACAAACCAACATCTACGGCAATCACATGGGAAGCTGGCATTCTTCTTTGGCTTATGTGCGTAATGATTGGAAAGTGCGTGGCTATTTCGAACATTATTTTAATGATCATTCTATGATGTTTTGGGAGTATGGTTGGAAAGATGGACTTGTTGGTTTGGAATTGACCTTGCCAAAGCGCATGATGGTACAGCAGATTGTATTGGAATATATGACCTCCAAAGATCAGTCTGGTCCAATATATAACGATACTGACGTCGTAATCCCCGAGCAGATCAGTGCAGAAGATAATTACTACAATCATTATATTTACAATGGATGGCAACATTGGGGAATGGCTATTGGTTCACCCTTAATGCTCTCACCTATATATAATTCGGATGGATCACTCTCATTCAAAAGTAACCGTGTAGAGTCTTTTCATCTTGGATTTAGTGGAACACTGTCCAGAGAAATAGATTACCGGATACTTTATACCACTAACCGGAGTTGGGGTACTTATAAGAATCCGTATCCGGAGATACTCAAAG
Source organism: Bacteroidales bacterium (assembly GCA_028691445.1). Lineage (GTDB taxonomy): Bacteria > Bacteroidota > Bacteroidia > Bacteroidales > JAQUTK01 > JAQUTK01. Next base: position 4,716 of record JAQUZH010000013.1, read on the forward strand.
ATTCTTACTATTTGTGGGAAATGAATTATCAGCCGAGAAAGTTGAAAGGATGGAAGTTTACGGCATCACTTGGCCTTGATAGAGGAGAGCTGGCGGGATATAATAATGGGCTGCTCTTTACAATAAAAAAGACTGGATTGTTGAATAATAATTAAAGATCAATGAGAAAAATACAAATAGCCGGACTCCTGTCCTTTCTTTTGGTGATAGTGTTTGCTTGTGGAAAGAACCCCGAAAATGGCAAACTCGACGGGATGTGGCAGTTGACAGAAATAGAATCTGCTCAAGGGGTCTCCGTCGCAAAGAAATCGGATAGAATCTATTACTCATTTCAGCTACATGTTGTTGAACTTAGAAGAATCGGCTTTCGTGAATATAGGGGGCATTTCAATTATACAGGTGACTCCTTGTCTTTGCAAATTAGTGATTATATGACGAAAGACACCTGCGCTTTCTTTGGTTTAAAGTCTATGAATGATCGTTTTGCGATAGAGTTACTTACGGGGAGTAATATGATGCTCAGAAGAGATAGCGTTCGACTAAAGTTCAGAAAGTTTTAGAGGGTAATCAGATGTATCAATAAAAACCTCCGTACTTAACCGCAAGGTCTGAGATACGGAGGATTTTGTTGTGATAAGCACGCTGTTATTCTACACTTGGAGCACTCTTTCCACTCTTGTTATGTTTAAGCACTTTCGCGTCCAAATAGAAAATGATCTCTTCAGCGATATTGTTGACGTGGTCTCCAGATCGTTCCAACTTCCTGAATACATTTGCAAGAGGCAGACAAGCTCTCAGATCTTCGGGATGCTTTTCGATATGATTAGCGATAATAGGTAGTACGGCTTTGTCAATCTCATCTACAGTGTTGTCTTGTTGAAATACAGATATCGCGAGATCGGATTTTTCCTTAATCAAAGCATCCTGCACATTGAACAACATGGATTGTACTTCTGTCATCATCTCATTTAACCGGAGTTCTTTGATCAGTTCATCGTTTAAGGTATCAGAAGGATAGTTGATAACAAAGCGACCCATACTTTCCGCAAAGTCGCCGATACGTTCCAGATTCGTATTGATTTTTAGCATTGCCAACACAAACCGTAGATCAATAGCTACTGGATTATACAGAGCAATAATATCTTCAACATCACTATCAATTTTCAACTCAAAAGCATTTACGCGCTTTTCGCGCATGATGACCAACTGAGCTTCTTCCTTATTGAGCGTTAATATTGCATCACAGGCAAGCTCCATCTGTTTGCTGACTAACTGACACATGTCGAGTATTTCTTTTTTCAGCATTTCTAATTCGGATTCTACAAACTTTACCATATTCTTGTTTTTAATTTATTCCAAAGTGGGTTCACTACTAATCGCAAATATACGAATAATTACTAATCAATTATTATTCTAAGGAGTAACTTATCCAAAGCGTCCAGTGATATATCTTTGAGTAGACTCCTTCTCAGGATTTGTAAAGATTCTCTTCGTCTCTCCATACTCAATCATTTCTCCCAGATAAAAGTAGGCAGTCTTGTCACTGACGCGAGCTGCTTGCTGCATATTGTGAGTTACAATAATAACTGTATAATCTTTCTTTAGCTGACGAATAAGTTCTTCTACTTTTGCAGTAGATATTGGATCCAAAGCTGAAGCTGGTTCATCCATTAAGAGAATTGAGGGCGAAATGGCCATGGCACGTGCAATACAAAGACGCTGCTGCTGTCCGCCTGACAGGGCAAAAGCGGATTGTTTGAGTTTATCTTTTACTTCATCCCATAAGGCAGCTCCCTTCAGTGTCTCTTCAACTCTCTGACGGATGAATGATTCATCCTTAACCCCATTAACACGAAGTCCGTAGGCTACATTCTCGAATATACTTTTGGGAAAGGGGTTGGGACGCTGAAAAACCATACCTACACTCTTCCTAAGCTCATCAACGGCTACCCCTTTTTGATAGATATCCTGATTGTCGATTAAGATCTGTCCATGAAGATGTGTATCCGGAATCAAATCATTCATTCGGTTAAATAAACGAAGAAAAGTAGATTTACCACATCCCGAAGGACCGATAAAGGCGACCACCGTGCGTTCCTCAATTTGCATGTTGATATCTTTCAATGCATGGAATTTCCCGTAAAAGAAATTCACGTCTATTGCTTCAATTTTATTCATTGTATGTTCTGTGATTAATTCGTTTTTACTTTGCGGTCAAAATAGCGACGAAGTACATTCGCCAATAGATTAACAATAAGGATTATCAGGATCAATACGAGTGCGGTGCCATAAGCAATGGGTAGCTGAGCCTCAATATTTGTTCCGGAAGTTGCAATAACGTAAAGGTGATAAGGCAGAGCCATACATTGATCCAATACGCTGTTAGGGAGATGAGGAAGAAAATAGGCCGCGCAAGTGAAAAGAATCGGAGCCGTTTCACCTGATACACGTCCAACAGAAAGTATCAGTCCGGTGATAATATTAGGCATGCCCATCGGAAGTATGATTCTTTGTACTGTTTGTAATTTGGTTGCACCCAGAGCGTAACTTCCTTCCCGGTAGGAATCCGGTATTGCCTTGAGAGCTTCTTCTGTCGTACGAATCACTAATGGAAGGCAGAGAAGGCCCAGTGTAAGTGATCCGGCTAAGATTGAATCACCAAATCCCAATGTGTTGACAAAAAGAGCCATTCCGAAGAGTCCAAAGACAATGGAAGGGATACCGCTCAGGTTATTCGTCATCATGCGGATAAATTGGACTACTTTCCCTTTTGGAGCATACTCATTCATGTAAATACCAGACATGATGCCGACCGGAAATGCAAACAGTGCGCTTCCAATAATCAAGTAGAAGGTACCTACTATGGCAGGAAAAATGCCACCTTTTGTCATTCCTTCTTCTGGAGCAGTAGAGATGAACTCCCAATTGATAACACCAATACCTTTTACAATGATAAAACCGAGTATCAGCACAAGAATACCAATAACAGAGTAACTCATCAGTGAAAAAAGAGCAAATAAGAGAGTTTGCGATCTTTTCTTTCGAGTCGAATAATTCTTTTTGTAAGGAATCATGATTTTTGTTGTTTAGTGATTCGTTCAACAGCCAGATTGATGGTCAGCGTGATAAAAAAGAGTACTACACCCAGCATAAAGAGTGCCTGATAGTGAGCTCCACCCGCCGGAGCCTCGCCTAGTTCGGCAGCAATCGTTGCCGGTATTGTACGAAGTGGCTCAAGCAAAGATGTTGGGATTACAGCGGCATTTCCGGTGACCATTAATACGGCCATTGTTTCACCTATGGCCCTTCCGATACCCAATACGATAGCTGAAGTTATGCCTGAAAAAGAATGGGGGAGCACTACTCTGTTTATCGTTTGCCAGTGCGAAGCCCCAAGAGCAAGGCTGGCTTCCCGCATGCTTCGGGGACAATTTCTGATCGCATCTTCAGAGACGGTAATAATGGTTGGCAGAGCCATGATGGCAAGTACCAGACTACCCGCCAAACCGCTTTCACCTACAGGAAGATGAAATATCTTTTGAATGAAAGGAACGATAACCACGAGTCCGAAGAAACCATATACTACGGATGGAATACCTGCAAGAAGTTCGATCATCGGTTTCATGATATTTCGTATCTTCATAGGAGCAATCTCAGCCATATAGATAGAAACTGCTAACCCGAAGGGAAGTGCAAACAGAATTGCAAAGAGACTGACCCAAAGCGTTCCGGTAATAAGAGGGAGTAGACCAAACTGAGCAGAAGGTGTTGAAGTTGGATACCACTCTTTTCCTGCGAGAAAGTCTGCAGGAGTAATGGCTACATCTTCAATGAGGCGTCCTTTGAAGTTGGATGCCACATACAATTTAGGAATGAAAGCAATAATTCCGGGCATTGAGTCTACTAATCGGTTGATACAAACCGGTACATTCTCAAGATCACTTCCCAGTTCGTCTTCTGAATAGTAGTTTGTAATATCATCCAGTCTGAACAACAGAATCTCTTCATCTTTACCACCTAATTTACTCCAATTAGTTATCTCGGAGTCAAAGACTAATTTTAGAGTCTGTGCATGAAACTGATCTTCAGACACCTTGTTGTTCTTATTCAGTGCAATGGTGTAGCCTTCCTCCACAGCCGGACTTTTAAACAATCCGAAGGCTTCTCTGAAAAGGAAGACAACGATCAGAATAATCACCACGCTGGTAATGTAACCACTGCAAGCAAATAGTCGTTCAATAATACGTTCGAATGGTTTTCTCATATGTATCTTTGTTAATGATGATGCAAAATAACGACTATACTATTTCTCTGTTAAGACAAAAATGTTTCATTTTGGTCACAAAAAAGATGTAACCACAAAGATATATGAATGAAAGCGTATCTTTATGTTATTGTTATCGAAATGTAATATGGCTGACGTTACTTTGCATCGGAAATTAAAACCAAAAATTAGAAAATTATGAAACAGAGTATTTCAAAAAAAATTGTGTTGGCTTCGATTGCCTTGCTAACAGTCGCAAATGTTCAGGCTCAAACGGATAACCTGAAAGTTTCGGGTTATATTCAGACCCAACTTGAAGCAGGGCAGAAAGACGCCAAAACCAAGTTGGGTAATACAACCTCTACCCAGGATTGGGACAGCAAAGGCTCCTTTACACGTGCGGGAATTCGAAGAGGCCGTATCAAGTTTACCTATGCAGCTGATACCTATGCAAAAGGTGTTTTTCAGTTGGATCTAACTGAAGCTGGAGTGAAGTTTAAGGATGCGTATTTGAATCTGACAGTTCCTTCAGCAAACTGGTTATCCGTAAAAGCAGGTATTTTTGATCGTCCTTTTGGAGATGAGATCAGTTACTCTTCTTCTCGGCGAGAGATTGCAGAAAGAAGTATTGGTACCCAGATACTCTTTCCGGATGAACGTGATATGGGAGTAACATTAGTTTTGACTGCTCCAAAAGGAAGTGCAATTGAAGGACTGGCTTTTGAGGGAGGTTTCTTTGCCGGTAATGGAATAGCCAAAGAGGACGATGGGAAATATGACTTCATCGGTCATTTGAATTATCAAAAGAAATATGATAATTCTTCTTTTGGAATAGGAACATCACTCTATTCGGGAAAAGTATACAATTTGGATAATGTAGCTGGTGTTTATACTTCTTACGAAGTGAATAATGGAGCTTGGGTTGCATCTACTGGAAGTGAGAAGTTTAACAATCGTACCTATTATGGTTTTGATGCTCAGTATTCACGCCAAACCCCACTGGGTCTCACACGCCTTCGTGGTGAATATGTTTTTGGAGAGCAACCTAGTCAAGGTGACAATATGAGTAGTCCCAAGTTAGGTGCTTTGTCAACAGAAAAGAAATTTAGTTACATGCGTAATTTCACAGCAGCGCATATTTATCTGGTGCAGGACTTATTTACCACTCCCTTTGCGGTTGCTTTCAGATATTCTATTTTTGATCAAAATACAGACCTAAACAAAGATCAAGTGAAGAGTAGCGCAGATGTAAAGCTCGATGGTTATTCCTTTTCCGGGATTTGGAGAATGTCTCCTTCTGCTTCTCTGATGGCCACTTATGATATCACAACAAATGAGAAATGTGCGAATCTTGCCAAATATGAATCAGATCGTAAAGACAACTTGTTTACACTGAGATTGCAATATAAATTCTAATCATCAGAACACCTTATTATATATATACAATTTTCCAACAAAAGACAACTTTTTAAATTGACGAATATGAAACAATTAGCAGTATTAGCCATCATGGCAAGTGCATTTACAATGAATATAAATGCGCAGACAATCAAAGGAAGCGATACAGTCCTTCCGGTATCTCAGGAAATAGCTGAGAAGTATATGAAAGAGAATCCAACAAAGACAATAACAGTAACCGGTGGTGGTAGTGGAGTTGGCCTTGCAGCAATTGTAGCAGGAAGTACTGATATTGCCATGGCTTCCAGAAAAATTAAGTTTGATGAGAAAGTCAAAATTCAGGAAGCTGGAAGATCTGTTGTTGAGACAATCATTGCGTATGATGCTTTGGCTGTCGTTATTAATCCCTCAAATCCTGTTAACCAACTGACTCGTGAACAGCTCGAAGGTATCTTTACCGGTAAAATTACAAACTGGAAACAAGTGGGTGGATCTGATCTAAAGATTGTATGTTACTCACGTGAGACATCTTCCGGAACGTATGAGTTTTTCAAGGAGAGTGTGTTGAAAAATAAGAACTATATGAGTTCCATTCTTTCCATGCCTGCAACTGGTGCTATTGTTCAGTCGGTATCTCAGACCAAAGGTGCTATTGGATATGTTGGACTTGCGTATTTGAACAAGGATGTGAAAGCAGTGAAGGTCTCTTATGACAAGGGAAAAACGTATGTGGCTCCATCCGTACAGTCTGCCAAAGACAAAAGCTACCCGGTAGTTCGCCCTCTCTTCTATTATTATAACAAAGCTGCAAAAGCTGATGTGAAGGCTTTTGTCGAGTATGTTCTTTCACAAAAGGGACAAGAAATTATTGAAGAAGTAGGGTATATCACTCTTAAATAACCGGTTTTGAATAAAAATTCTATTCACCTGAATCGAGATCTATTGCTATAGAACGATTGAACCAAACCTTTTCTATCAAACCTGAAAGTGTGAATAGCTTTTTGCTCAGGTCAAACCCGCCGTACGGAATAGTCCGACTATGGCGGGTTTCGTTTGCTGTTAAATGTCTGTGATTGATGAACTGTTTTTTTGTAGAAAGAATTTGTTGCGGGTATTAATTCATACAATTGTATTATATTTGCAGTCTTAGGGGCGGCAGGTAACTCTTTTGAAAAGCTCTTGAGTCATTCCCCATACATTATTAATACGTTTGCAACAGATGATAAGATCCATAGTTTTTGTTGGAGTTGGGAGTTGTATCGGAGGAATCTTCCGCTTTCTTTTGTCCCGTTATGTAGAACACTCATTTTACCATTCTTTTCCTTGGGGTACGTTTCTTGTGAATATATTAGGATGTCTTCTTATTGGATTATTCTACGGTCTCTTCGAAAAAGGACATCTGATGAATGGCGACTTGAAGCTCTTTCTTACTGTCGGACTTTGCGGTGGTTTTACCACATTCTCCACATTTGTCAATGAGGACTTTCTTTTGATCAAAGATCAGAACTATTTCATCTTTGTTTTCTATACCTTACTGAGCGTTTTCTTGGGACTAACAGCGACCTATATCGGACATCTGATCATCAAATCAATCTAGTATATGGTAATAACAGGGGAGGCAAAAGTGTTGCGTATCTATATTAGTAACACAGACAAAGCGGAACATACCTCTTTGTATGAAGCCATTGCATTTAAAGCGAAGAGTTTTGGAATGGCGGGTGTTACAGTATATAAAGGTGTGATGGGATATGGTGCAAGTCTGGAACTTCATTCTGATAAGTTCTGGGAGATTACGGATAAGATACCGGTGGTAGTTGAGATTATCGATCAGTCAGAGAAAATTGATCAGTTTTCTGAAACTATTCTGCCCTGGATAAACTCTTTACCTAAAGGGTGTCTGATCACATCTCAGAAGATTGACGTTATTTTGAGCAAACAAGGAAAGAAGCGTTAGATTGCTTCCTCATTTACAGAATATCGGGTCGCGAGTAGTATAAGCAATTATTAAGAGAGACTCGTGATTACTCATTCTGTATCGTTCGAGGAGGTAATAAAAACGATAAAGAATCGCTCTTTTTTCTCAAAAAGCACTATATTTGTCAAGGTTTAGATAATAATTAAACAAAAATACAACCATGAAACGAAAATTGTTGTTGTTTTCCGCTGTTCTACTGCTCAGTAGCCTGACCGTTTCTGCTCAGGAGCTGTATTCAAAGATTGGTGCAATACCCCAAGAGACCGTCTTTGCTGGTTCAATACCCAGTGAACCTGATGCTTCAGCTGTGTTGCTGAAAGAAGAAATTGTGACGCGTTTCGTATTCAAGAATGATACATTCCTATATGAAACAGACCATTTTGTGCGCATTAAGATACTAAAAGAAGAAGGACTGAAGTATGCCACTACATGTGTAAACTATAGTATCGCTTCAGCAGAGAGTCCGGAACGGGTAAAAGGAATCTCTGCAGCCGTCTTTAATTGGAATGGCAAAAAGTATGTGGGAAAGTACATTTCAAAGAAAAAAGGTATAACTGATGTAGCACTCTCGCCTTCTGAACATCAGAAAGTCATCTCTTTGGCAGATGCAAAAGTCGGCTCTGTAGTTGAATTTACATATACATTGGTTTCCAATCAGCTGGAGTCTATACGCCCGTGGCAGGTTCAACGCGACATTCCTGTCGTAGATGCCACTTATCGAATAACGATTCCGGAATACCTCTATTATGATATTAAGCGTAATGGGTTACCCGTCGAAGTGTTGGAAGTAGATGCCTCTCAGAATTTTGGTTTCATGTCTAACACCTTGTTTTCTTTGCATAGTAATGAGATGACTATGAAAGCAAAAAATCTACCCTCTTTCCAACCGCTGTCAGACCATTTGATGTGTCCTGAAGACTATCGCACCTCCGTCTATTTCAACCTTGATTTTATTCGCATTCCGAAACGTGCTCCTCAGGAATTTATAACCAACTGGGATGAAGTAGCCTCTGCTCTTAAAAATCAACCTCGCTTTGCAGATCCATTAAAAGCATCTTATTTTAATGATGCAGTCAAAGCAATTCCAGCCGGAAAAGTAGAAACACGTATGATGGCTCTTCTTGACTTAGTACGAAACAATATGGAGTGGAACAGTGAATATTCTATTTATCCGAAAGATATTGCAGCAGCTCTAAAATCAAAGAAAGGAAACAGTGCCGATATGAATATGTTGTTGCTGATTCTTGCCCGTCAAGCCGGCTATGAGGCAAGTCCTATTTTGCTCCGTACTCGTGACATGGGTTTAATTGATTTGAAGCATGATGATTTCTCTGCGATGAATCATCTGGTTGTGGGAGTTATCGACAAGGGAAATGTCTATTGCCTAGACGCCACTTCTACTGCTTCCGGAGTAAATACGCTTCCTATCAACGATCTCGTGGAAAGATCACTTATTCTACGCGATACAGCAGCCATGTGGATGGATCTTTCTAAATTTGAAGGAATCTCTATACGTACAATTAATGCAAGCTTTAATGAAAAAGGAGAATTGACTGGTGCGATATCTGAACGTCATAACGGAGAGTCGATACTTCCTATTGCAGAGGGAATGGCAAAAGGAAACCACGCTTTGTATGCTTCTCAATGGACTCCCGAACGCGCAACGATTTCGTTAATGAATTCTAAGTGGGGAGAGAACCATAGTTTCTTTCAGGTAGGTTATCAGATCTCAGATCCAAATACAAAGATCGAGGGAAATAAAATTTCAATCAATCCAATGGTGATGTTTCAACAGAAGAACCCTTTTGTGAAAGAACGTCTTCTTCCAGTGGATCTACCCTATGTTGAGAGATTTCAGCAGATTGTGAATATCACTCTTCCTGAAGGCTTTGTGCCGGAAGCTATTCCTCAGCCTTTTCGTCTTCAATCAGCTAATGGTGGTATGCAAGCGCAGATTCTGATCGAATGCAATGGTCAGCAGTTGATGTGTCGTATGGATTATCAGGCTAAAAAGACCTTCTATTCCACCGATGAATATGAATCACTGTTTAAGTTCTTCCAATCCCTGGATGACCAAATCAAAAAGAGAATTACGTTTATAAAGAAATAGGAGAGTAGCGGTTTCTTCTTTACCCATCCGTCAATGTTCGTGATGGGCAAAGAGGAGAAACAACGCCGTCAAAATGAGAATGCAGCTTACGGTAATGCGAAACCATTTACCGGCAAGCTGCATTTTATCGAAGAATGAATTTAGTTTCGAGTAGCTGTAAACCAATATCCAAATGGCAACGAGCACAGGTAGGGCTGTAGTAATTGCAAAAATAAGCGGTAGAAAAGGTCCTTCAGAAGATGAGGCAGAGAGAGGTATCAGTATTCCAAAGAAGAGAAAGGCACTCGTCGGACAAAAAGCTAATGCCAAGACCACTCCCAGAACAAATGAACCGAAATAACTTTTTTGTGCCCACTCTTCCAACTTATGTGTCACCCCAATGTTGAGCGTAGGAAGGCTGATACGATCAGCAAAGAGCATTATTACACCAGCCAATAGCAGCAGCGGAGCAATTAAAATATCGCCGTAATGCCCCATTACTTCTTGAATAAGATCCAAGCTAAAACCTTCCCGAATGATATTCAACACGACTAATGCAAGTACTACATATGTAAAAGTACGTCCCAGAAGATAATATATTCCATTAATGAAAATCTTCCGGGGTGACTTCATATCTTTGGTGATAAAGCAAATCGCAGCTATATTTGTGGCGAGCAGACAATGGCTCACAGCATTGATGAACCCAAGCAGAGCTGCTGAGATCCATGGCGTCTGCCCATTGTTCACCAACGAATTAATCCAATCCATCTGAAGAAGAGGTTTGTTTTTTGAGTAACTCTTTGATCTCTTTCAAAGAAAGATACTGACCATAGTGGATTAATTTCTCATCGACAACTAAACCAGGAATGCGTGATAGTCCATACGAGAGAATACCTATAATATCATCGACTTTAGTCACAGTAGCATCCAGCTGAAGTTCTGCAACAGCTTTCAATACTGATTCATAAAACGCATGACAATTAGCACATCCTTTCGTTGCTAATACTTTTATCTCCATTTTTACAATTCCAGATCTTTGTTGAATACTTCATGCCATGGAAGTCCCTGTTTGTTGAGTTCTGCCATGAATGGATCCGGGTCAAACTCTTCCACATTAAATACGCCGGGCTTTTTCCACTTTTCGGTAAGAAACATCATCGCTCCAATCATTGCAGGTACTCCGGTTGTGTAGCTAACACCCTGCGCACCGGTCTCTTTAAAGGCTGCCTCGTGGCTGCAGTTATTGTATACATAATATGTAAGTTCTTTTCCCTGTTTGATACCACGGATTCGGCAGCCGATAGATGTTTCGCCGTGATAGTTCTTTCCAAGGTCGCCCGGGTCTGGAAGTACAGCTTTCAAGAACTGAATAGGAACGATCTTCACACCATTATATTCAACTTCATCAATACGAGCCATGCCAATATTCTGAATCACGCGTAGATGAGTCAGGTATTCCTGACCGAAAGTCATCCAGAAACGAGCCTGTTTGATTGTTGGGAAGTTCTTGGTTAGAGATTCCAACTCTTCATGATAGATCACGTAAGATTCACGCGGACCAATATTGGGGTAGGTAAGAGGTTTGTGGATCTCATGAGGTTCTGTCATTACCCACTGTCCGTCTTTATAGTACTTTCCTTTTTGCGTTACTTCACGGATATTGATTTCCGGATTGAAGTTTGTTGCAAAAGCTTTTCCGTGATCGCCTGCATTGCAATCCACAATATCCAGATAATGAATTTCATCAAAATGATGTTTGGCTGCATAAGCAGTATAGATGCCACTTACGCCCGGATCAAAGCCACATCCGAGAATGGCTGTCAGTCCAGCTTGTTTAAAACGTTCTTGATAAGCCCACTGCCAGCTGTATTCAAAATGCGCTTCATCACGCGGCTCATAATTGGCCGTGTCTAAGTAGTTGACTCCTGCGATCAGACAGGCATCCATAATGGTCAGATCCTGATAAGGCAGAGCGACATTTATGACAATATCCGGCTTGTGTCTATTAAATAAAGCAACTAGTTCTTCTACCTGATCTGCATCTACCTGATCTGTCGTAATGCGGTTGCCTCCAATGGCTGCTGCAATTGCATCACACTTAGACTTTGTACGGCTAGCTAAAACTATTTCGTTGAATACTTCAGGGTTTTGAGCCACTTTATGGGCTACAACGGTACCGACACCGCCGGCACCAATGATAAGAACTTTTCCCATTCTTTTGATCGTTTATTAGTACTGATTTTATAAAGCAGGACAAAGATACATTATTTTTTCGATAAGTACACTAATGAGATAAACAAATAAGGGAGCAGAGGTTGTTCTCTTATTGTATTAAACTCTTCTAATAAATAGAAATATTTACAATTAAATGGTGGCGGTTTCATTTGGAAACAGTATATTTGACCCCATAATTTATTGAACCTCTAAAATCATATTTCATGGCAAACAAATTTTCAAGAAGATCGTTTCTTCAAAAAAGCGCGACTGCTGCAATCGGTCTCACGGTTGTGCCCAGCATCGTGATGGGAAGCAAACTAGGACATGTAGCTCCCAGTGACAAACTAAACATCGCAGGTGTCGGTGTTGGTGGTATGGGAGCTTCTAACTTGTCGAACCTTAAATCTCAGAACATTGTCGCATTAGCAGATGTGGACTGGAGTTACGCAAAAGGAACATTCGAGGCATATCCTCAAGCAAAACGCTATTATGATTTCCGCAAGATGTACGAGGAGATGGGTAAATCTATCGATGCTGTCGTTGTTGCTACTGCCGATCATACCCACGCAATTATTGCTTCTGAGGCAATGACTATGGGTAAACACGTGTATGTGCAGAAACCTTTGACTCACACGGTGTATGAATCTCGTCTGCTTGGTAAGTTAGCTGAGAAGTACGAAGTAGCAACTCAGATGGGTAATCAAGGTTCATCAGGAGAAGGCGTACGTCAAACTTGTGAAGCTATTTGGAGTGGTATGATTGGTGAGGTTACCAGAGTGGATGCCTTTACTGACCGTCCAATTTGGCCACAGGGTCTTCCTGTTCCAACAAAAGTAGATAAGATTCCTAAGACTTTGGATTGGGATCTTTTCCTCGGCCCGGCACCTTCTCGTGCGTATAACTCAGTATATCACCCATGGAATTGGCGTGGATGGTGGGATTTCGGTACAGGTGCTCTTGGAGATATGGCATGCCACATTATGCATCCAATCTTTAAAGCACTGAGCTTAGGTTTCCCTAGCAACGTACAAGCTAGCTCAACTACATTGCTTACTGACTGTGCTCCAAATGCAGAAATCGTTAAGTTTACTTTCCCAGCTCGTGAGAATAAGCCTAAATTGGCACTTCCACAAGTAGAAGTTACCTGGTATGATGGTGGTTTGAGACCTCCACTTCCAGCAGGATTACCTGTAGGTAAAGATTTGAATGATCAGGGTGGATGCGCAATTTTCTACGGAACAAAAGATACTTTGATTTGTGGTTGCTATGGTGTCAATCCATTCTTGTTGTCAGGAAGAAAACTTCCAGCTCCAACTACAATGCGTAAGATTGAAGTTTCTCACGAAATGGACTGGGTACGTGCTTGTAAAGAAAGCAAGGAAAACCGTGTACCGACTGCTTCACAATTCAAGGAGGCATGTCCGTTTAATGAAATGGTTGTGATGGGAGTATTAGGTGTTCGTCTGCAATCACTGAATCGAGTATTGGATTGGGATGGTGAAAACATGCAGTTCACAAACATTGGCGACAATGAAACGATCAAGATTATGAAAGAAGACGGATTCTCTATCCATAACGGTCATCCGACTTTCAATAAGGTTTATACTGAACCTATTAATGCAAAAGAGTTTGCTGCTAAATTGGTTAAACACGACTATCGTAATGGATGGAAACTGTGTGATATGCCCAAATAATTTCATAAACAATAAATATAACTAAAAATGAAACGTACTTTTTATTTATTCAGTGCATTAATGATCATTGGGTTAGCATCATGCAGCTCAGCTTCAAAAGAAGGAAAATCAGACGCAGCTTCGAAGGATGGATGGATTACTTTGTTTGACGGAACTTCATTTAAAGGATGGAGAGGTTATAACCGTGCAGACATGCCTAAAGCTTGGACAATTGAAGATGGATGTATCAAGATTAACGGATCTGGCAACGGCGAAGCTGGTGCTAAGGATGGTGGTGATATCATCTTCGATCAGAAGTTCCAAAACTTTGAGATGACTTTCGAATACAAAGTAACTAAAGGTGCAAACAGTGGTATTTTCTATCTTGCACAAGAGGTTCCCGGAGAAGCTATCTATAGAACTGCTCCTGAATACCAAATTCTTGACAATGCAAACCATCCAGATGCTTTGCTTGGAAAAGATAACAACAGACAGGCAGCATCATTGTATGATATGATTCCTGCTAAACCACAAAATGCAAAAGCTTATGGTGAGTGGAACAATGGCGGTATTCTTGTATATAAAGGAACTGTAGTTCACAAACAAAATGGCGAAAATGTGGTAGAATATCATTTGTGGACTGAAGATTGGAAAAAAATGGTTGATGAATCTAAGTTCAAAGGCGTAGAGACTTTCATCAACATCGGTGGTGCTGAAAAGAAAGGCTATATTGGATTGCAAGACCATGGTGATGATGTATATTATCGCAATATCAAGATTAGAGTGATTGAATAATCAATTTTCATGAATAAAAGAAAAGGCTGTCTCAGAGATGAGGCAGCCTTTTCTTTTATCAATTGAATTCCTTCGTTGAGACATCCTGATGGTTCGGAAAAAAGATACGGATAGTTTGTGAAAAACTTCAGTATATTTCTAGCGTTTCACAATTGTGAAACGCTAGAAATATACTGATGAAATTGGCAAGCTTTCTATTATGAAACTCTATTTGTATCGTTTGCATTCAACTCAGGGTCGTAATAAGAACAGAGTTTCTCGATTTTTGTAATCTTTGAGTAGCAATTTGTTTATATTCAAATATTGTTTTATCTTTGCGCCATCTTAAAAAAATAGGTATGTATTTTCATCAGGACTTTGTTAAAACGATACAAGGCACTCTGCTCTTTGCTTTCATATTCAAAGCAAAGAAACCGAGCGGTAACTATTGTATCCAATCTGTTGATATATATGCATTTATTAAATCGTGTTACTCGCTTTTATGTAAGCGGTTTATCTCTTGCCTTAAACATGTATCGAATCATAACCAAGTCCAAATGCAGCCTGTTAAAAGAATAAACTCTGTACCAACAGAGAATTTGAATGACAGGCTCTTTTTTTTTCTCTTGGTTGCTTCATGAATCGTTCCCTCATTCTTTCAGGTTATCCGTTATCATTTTGTAATTTATATACTAATCAGTAATTCTAATTTATGAATCTCTCACTATTTGTAGTCGTATTGATTACAGCTATTGTGCTTGTTGCAGCAGCTTTGATCATTGGGCGTCTTCTCTCTCCAAGGTCTTACAACAAACAGAAGGGCGAAGCGTACGAGTGTGGTATTCCGACAAGAGGAGGATCCTGGATGCAGTTTAAAGTAGGTTACTACTTGTATGCAATCCTTTTTCTTATGTTCGATGTCGAGACTGTTTTCCTTTTCCCGTGGGCAGTTACTGTGCGTGAGGCTGGAATCGACGGTCTGATTAATGTGTTGTTCTTTTTTGTAGTTTTGGTTCTGGGTCTTGCGTATGCCTGGAAGAAAGGAGCATTGGAATGGAAGTGAAAATTAAGTCGATGAAATATGAAGACTTCAATGACAATGAATATCTGGAGTCACTCCGACAACTCAGAGAAGGTGGTGTGGATGTTATCGTCGGTTCGCTCGATGATCTCATCAATTGGGGAAGAAGCAATTCTCTCTGGCCGCTTACGTTTGCAACGAGTTGTTGTGGTATTGAATTTATGGCGGTTGGTGCCGCCCGGTATGATTTTTCCCGTTTCGGGTTTGAAGTGACACGTGCCAGTCCGCGACAAGCAGACGTAATTATAGTTGCAGGTACCATTACCAACAAGATGGCACCCGTATTAAAACGTTTGTATGATCAGATGGCCGAACCTAAATATGTGATTGCCATGGGTGGATGTGCTATCTCCGGCGGACCCTTTGTTAATTCATACCACGTAGTTAATGGAGTAGATAAAATTATTCCGGTCGATGTATTTATCCCGGGATGTCCTCCCCGTCCAGAAGCTTTGCTCTATGGAATGATGCAACTGCAACGGAAGGTGAAGACAGATAAGTTCTTCGGAGGCGTAAACAGAAAAGAAAAGAAAGGAACTGAAAATGATTGATCTGAAAGAAACAATAGCAGCTCTTGCACCTGAGGCAGAGTTTGTGAAAGCAGAGGGGAAGCCTTTGGAAGTGATCCTCCCTTCTTCTGCGGTACACGACGCGATGAAGAAGTTCCGCGATGATAAAGATTTACTGTTTGACTTCCTTGTTTGTCTTTCCGGTATGGACTGGGGCGATAGCTTAGGTGTTGTTTATCATCTGTTTTCATTGAAATATCGCACCTATCTTGTTGTAAAGACAATTGCACCAGATAGAGAGAAACCTCAACTATATAGCGTTGCAGATATTTGGGCAACAGCTAATATGAACGAACGCGAAGTGTTTGACTTCTTCGGCATCCGTTTCATTAATCATCCGGATATGCGTCGTTTATTCCTTCGTAATGATTTTGTCGGATTTCCACTCCGTAAAGATTATGACATGAGCGAAGAGAACAATCCGCTTGTGATGTCCAATGAAGAATCCGATGATATGACTCCTGTGCTTGTGACCAATGAGAAAGGAGAAGTAGAAGAGAAGCAGAAAGTGCTTTTTGAAGACTCAGAATATGTGGTAAATATTGGTCCGCAGCACCCGGCAACTCATGGTGTGCTTCACTTCCGTACCTCATTGGAAGGTGAGATAATCAAAAAAGTAGATGTTCACTGCGGTTACATTCACAGAGGAATCGAAAAGATGGCAGAAAGTCTGACGTATCCTCAAATATTAGGTTATACTGACCGTCTGGATTATCTCTCTGCTCATCAAAACCGTCATGCGGTCTGCATGTGTGTGGAAGAGGCTTTGGGTCTGGAAATACCTGATCGCGTGAAATACATCCGTACCATTATGGATGAACTCTCTAGACTTCAGTCGCACTTCCTTTTCTATTCCTGTCTCTGTATGGATATGGGAGCATTGACTCCTTTCTTTTACGGATTCCGTGATCGTGAAAAGATACTGGATCTGTTTGAAGAAACAACCGGCGGACGACTCATTCAGAATTACAATGTAATCGGTGGTGTGATGGCCGATATACATCCTGACTTTGTAGCTGGAGTAAAGAAGTTTATCAAGTATTTACCACCGATGCTCAAAGAGTATCACGATGTATTTACCGGCAATGTAATCGCAACACAACGTCTGAAAGGTGTGGGCGTTCTATCAAAAGAGAATGCCATATCATATGGAGTGACAGGTCCCTCAGGTAGAGCTTCCGGTGTTTCTTGTGATATTCGCAAACTGGCTCCCTATGGAGTATATGATAAAGTAGATTTCAAGGAGATTATCTATACCGAAGGCGATAGCTTTGCCCGTTACATGGTACGTATGGATGAGATTTTGGAGTCTCTCCATATCCTCGAACAACTCATAGATAATATCCCTGCCGGAGACTATGCTGTCAAAACCAAACCTATCATACGACTACCGGAAGGTTCATTCTTCAAGATGGTGGAAGCCGGACGTGGCGCCTTTGGTGTGTATATAGAAAGTAAAGGTGACAAGACACCGTATCGTTTGAAATTCCGTTCTTCGTGCCTTCCTTTAGTCTCAGTTGTAGATCTTTTAGCATCTGGCGCCAAGATTGCCGACTTGATTGCTATAGGAGGAACGTTGGATTATGTTGTACCTGATATAGATAGATAATAATTATGTTTGATTTTGCAGTAGTTACTCAATGGGTAGATACTTTATTGAGAAGTTTTCTTCCGGATCAGGCGGCTTTACTTGTAGAGTTCTTATTGGTCGGTTTGTGCCTTTTGACAGCCTATGCGCTTATAGCGCTGGCTCTTATATATGGTGAACGGAAGATTTGTGCCTGGTTTCAGTGCCGTCTCGGTCCGAATCGTGTAGGTCCTTACGGATTGATTCAACCGGTAGCAGATATGATCAAGATGCTGATAAAAGAACTTATCGACATGAATCATAGCGATAAATTCCTGTTTAGGGTAGCCCCTTTTATCGTCATCATCTCTTCTGTTTTGGCTTTCGGTTGCATCCCTTTTGCAAAAGGATTGGAGATTCTTGATTTTAATGTAGGAATTTTCTTTTTGCTGGCAGTTTCTTCTATTGGTATAGTAGGTATTTTGCTTGCAGGATGGAGTAGTAATAATAAATTTTCATTGATTGGAGCCATGCGAAGTGGTGCCCAGATGATCAGCTACGAACTCTCCATCGGATTGACCATTCTAACCATGGTTGTGTTAAGTGGTAGTATGCAGCTCTCAACGATTGTGGAGAGTCAGGCAAACGGATGGTTTATCTTTACCGGACACATTCCAGCATTCATCGCTTTTGTGATTTATATGATTGCCGGTACAGCGGAAACGAACCGAGGCCCGTTTGACCTTCCGGAAGCTGATTCTGAGTTGACTGCCGGTTATCATACAGAATATTCCGGTATTCAGTTTGGATTCTTTTATCTGGCAGAATATCTGAATATGTTTGTGGTTGCGGCTGTAGCAACGACTCTTTTCTGGGGCGGATGGATGCCTTTGCATATTCCTGGATTCGATAACTTTAATATGATCATGGACTATATCCCATCACTCTTTTGGTTTATAGGAAAGGTTGCGGTGATGATATTTATCATCATGTGGTTCAAATGGACATTCCCTCGATTGCGTATTGACCAGTTGCTCCGATTGGAATGGAAGTATTTGCTTCCGATCAACTTGATTAACCTGATGTTGATGGTACTCATCGTTGTATTCGGATTGCATTTCTGATCGTCATAATTAATTGCTAATTAAAGAGCTATGAATAGTATAAAAGAATATTTTGTCTCCTTCTACAAAGGGCTTAAGTCACTATTAATCGGCATGAAAGTTACGTTGCGTATCTTTTTCCGTAAAAAGACGACCGAATGCTATCCTGAGAACAGAGAGACACTGGTTATTGCCGAACGCTTCAGAGGAACGCTGACAATGCCACACGATGCTGAAGGAAATCATAAATGTATTGCTTGTGGACTTTGCGAAATGGCTTGTCCCAATGGCACTATCCACGTTGAAAGCGTGACAGAAGTAAATGAGGAAACAGGAAAAAAGAAAAAAGTCTTGACAAGATATATGTATGATCATGGATCTTGCATGTTTTGTCAGATGTGTGTAAGAGCCTGTCCTCATGATGCAATCTGTTTTGATAATTCATTTGAACATGCCGTCTTTACAAGAGGGAAATTAGTGAAACAACTTAATAAGAAATAGTATGGAAATGACATTGAATGAAGTTGTGTTTTATCTGTTGTCAACTGTCATCGTAGTTTGTTCTATCCTTACGGTAACAACCACGCGTATCTTACGTTCGGCAACTTACTTGCTGTTCGTTCTTTTCGCCACAGCAGGATTATATTTTCAGATGAATTATTCCTTTATGGGAGCCGTGCAGTTGACCGTATATGCCGGTGGCGTTATTGTGTTGTATGTGTTTTCGATATTACTGACAAGTAGTCCCGGGGGCGACAAGGAACGTCCTAAGAGAAAGTATATGTTTGCCGGTCTTTCTGCAGTTGTAGTTGGAGCGTTATTATCTATATATCTGATACTGACACATTCTTTCCCCGCATCAAGATATGTGGCCGGTGAGATTGATATGAAAACGATTGGTCAGGTATTGATGGGAACAGAGAAATATCAATATTTATTGCCGTTTGAAGCAGTCAGCGTTTTATTGCTGGCATGTATCGTCGGAGGAATTCTAATTGCAAGAAAAAGATAAGATATGGAAATACACATGGAATATTATCTGGTGGTAAGTGCCATTATGATGTTTGCCGGTATTTATGGCTTTATTGTCCGCCGGAGTTTGCTGGGAATCCTGATTTCAATTGAACTGATCCTGAACTCGGTCGATATCAATTTTATGGTATTCAACCGCTATTTGTATCCGGATCAAATGGAAGGATTCTTTTTTACGCTCTTTGCGATTGGCGTTTCTGCCGCAGAAACTGCTATTGCAATTGCAATCTGTATCAATGTATATCGTAATTTGCATTCAATCAATGTGAAAAATCTCGATGAAATGAAGAACTAATGATTAAAAACGAATAGAAAGAGATGGAATTTACATTATACATACTTATTCTTCCCCTGGTTTCTTTTTTAATACTCGGTTTAGTAGGGTATAAAATGAAACCGGCTGTTTCCGGACTATTGGGAAGTGTTTTGCTGGGTGCGACCACCCTGCTTTCTTATGCAACCGCATTTTTCTATTTCACGGCTCCCCGTGTAGATGGTGCTTTTGCAAAACTGATGCCATATAATATGAAGTGGCTGGACTTTGGAGGCTCTTTGCAGTTTAATCTGGGAATCCTTCTGGATCCTATTTCTGTAATGATGCTGGTTGTTATTTCTACTGTCAGTTTGATGGTTCATATCTATAGTATGGGCTATATGCGTGGAGAAAAAGGTTTCCAGCGTTACTACGCTTTCTTAAGCCTTTTCACTTTCTCAATGCTTGGATTGGTTCTTGCAACGAACATTTTCCAGATGTATCTCTTCTGGGAACTAGTAGGAGTATCTTCCTTCCTGTTGATCGGATTCTACTACACCAAACCGGAAGCAGTAGCTGCCAGCAAAAAGGCGTTTATTGTGACTCGTTTTGCCGATCTTGGCTTTCTGATTGGTATCCTGCTTCTTTCCTTTTATACAGGAACATTTGATTTTGACAAACTCTGTTCTTGCGACCCGGCACTGTTTTCCGGAGCAATTCAGGCTTCATTTCTGGGATATTCTGTGATCAGCGTTGCACTTGCACTTATCTTTATTGGTGGTGCCGGAAAGAGCGCCATGTTCCCTTTACAGATATGGTTGCCCGATGCGATGGAAGGTCCAACTCCTGTTTCTGCTTTGATTCACGCTGCTACCATGGTTGTCGCAGGTGTTTTCCTTGTAGCACGCCTATTTCCTGTATATAATGCATTTGCTCCGGATGTGCTTCATGGAATAGCTTATGTGGGTGCCTTTACTTCACTCTTTGCTGCTGCCATTGCCTGTGTGCAAACCGATATCAAAAGGGTACTTGCTTTTTCTACTATTTCTCAGATCGGCTTTATGATGGTTGCTTTGGGAGTCAGCGGAATGGGTACTCACGAAGGAACAGGTTATATGGCTGGTATGTTTCATTTGTTTACACATGCTATGTTTAAAGCTTTACTCTTCTTAGGAGCAGGAGCAATTATCCATGCGGTGCACAGTAATGAAATGAGCAATATGGGAGGTCTTCGTAAACATTTACCTGTTACTCATATCACCTTTTTGATTGCGTGTCTCGCCATTTCTGGTATTCCTCCTTTCTCGGGATTCTTTAGTAAAGATGAGATTCTTGCTGCATCTTTCTCTTTCAGTCCGCTGATGGGTATTGCAATGAGTGGTATTGCCGGCTTGACCGCATTTTATATGTTCCGTCTTTATTACAAGATATTCTGGGGCACTCCATCAGAGCATAAACATACTCCACATGAAGCTCCAGCCTTGATGACTGTTCCACTTATCTTTCTGGCTGTAGTAACATGCGTAGCCGGATTTATTCCATTCGGTGAATTTGTAAGCAGCGACGGATTGATCTATGAGATTCACCTGGATCCTACAGTAGCAATAACGAGTGTTCTTGTGGCTTGCGTTGCCATTGGATTTGCAACGTGGATGTATAAGAAAGGATCTAATACGATGCCTGATCGACTTGCAATAACGTTTAGTGGTTTGCATACAGCAGCCAGTCACCGCTTTTACATCGATGAAGTATATCTGTTCATTACAAGAAAGATTATTTTTGATCGCATATCCACACCGATCGCATGGTTTGATCGTCACATTGTGGACGGCTTCATGAATGGCATCTCTTGGAGTGCCAATCGTGTGGCTTATCTTATCAGAGGTTTTCAGAGTGGCAATGTGCAGCAATATGCATACGTCTTTTTAATAGGAACTTTTTTGATAGTTGCGTTGGCTCTGTCACAATATATCAACTTCTAATCATACGAAAATGAATATACTATCATTATTTGTTCTCATACCCATTTTGATGATTGTGGGTGTGTTTTTGTCTCGCTCAATGCAGGCTATTCGTGGTGTAATGATCTCAGGAGCTCTCTTACTGTTGGGTCTCTCCGGCTATTTGACAGCTTTGTATTTGAATATGCGTGCAGCAGGCGATCTGTCGCCAATGTTGTTGGTTTCTGATATGACGTGGTTCGACTCTTTGAATATTCACTATACAATAGGTGTAGATGGTATCTCAGTTTTGATGCTTTTGCTTACATCCATTATTGTTATAACTGGTGTGTTGGCTTCATGGAAAATGAATCCTCTTCCAAAAGAATACTTCTTGTGGTTTAGTTTGCTGAGCCTTGGCGTGTATGGCTTCTTTATCTCAATCGATCTGTTTACCATGTTCCTGTTTTACGAGGTGGCATTGATCCCGATGTATCTTTTGATAGGCGTATGGGGAACAGGAAAGAAGGAATATGCAGCGATGAAACTGACCTTGATGTTGATGGGAGGTTCGGCGCTATTGATTCTTGGTATTTTAGGAATCTACTTTACGTCAGGTGCAACGACCATGAATATCCTGGAACTAGCTAAAGCAAATATTCCTATTGAGATGCAACGGATTTTCTTCCCGTTGACTTTCCTCGGTTTTGGAGTCTTGGGTGCTTTATTCCCCTTTCATACATGGAGTCCTGATGGTCATGCTTCTGCGCC
>JAQUZH010000174.1 GCA_028691445.1 Bacteroidales bacterium
ATGATAGTCAGAGCCAGCGTTCCTATAAACTGAGCTGAATTCGGATTGTCAAACTGAATACCCAGTATTCCATCCGATCCGAAGAGCATTCCCAGTCCGAGGAAAAGCAACAAGGCGGGCACTCCAAAGCGATAACCGGCCTTGCCGGCAATGACACTTAGAAACAATAAAACTGATCCTATCAAAAGAATATTTCCGGGTAATAAATCCATCTCTTTCTTATAAAGTTATTATTAAAGGGTTACACCACTTTTGAAAATAGCAAATTCATGATAACCATTCTTTTCCATGCGCACCTTTTCTCCCGAAGCTACACGAATGATATAGTCAATGAAGAGTTCGTTTGCCTCTTCCATGGTTTTGCCTTCAAGTAATATGCCGGCATTAAAATCAATCCATCCGGGTTTGCTTTGATACAAGAGTGAGTTTGTCGAAACTTTGATCGTAGGTACATAACATCCGAAAGGTGTTCCTCTTCCAGTTGTAAACAGAATCAACTGACAGCCAGAAGAAGCCAAAGCCGTGGCGGCAACCAAATCATTGCCTGGAGCACTCAACAAATTCAGACCTTTCTCCCGAATCAGATCACCATAGGCTACTACTCCGCATACAGGAGACTGTCCACTTTTCTGCGTACATCCCAACGACTTTTCTTCCAACGTGGATATTCCTCCGGCTTTATTTCCGGGAGAGGGATTTTCATAGACCGGCTGATTATTGGCCTCATAGTACTCCTTAAAACCATTGATCAGCCGAACGGTCTGATCAAAAAGAACGGGAGTCGCGCATCGGTTCATCAAGATCGTTTCAGCACCAAACATTTCCGGCACTTCTGTCAAGACGGTCGTACCTCCTTGTGAGGTTAGAAAATCAGAAAAGAAACCCAGAAGCGGATTGGCCGTGATACCTGAAAATCCGTCAGAACCACCACATTTAAGTCCGACTTTCAGTTCGGACAACGGAATCGGTTCGCGTTGACAGTTCGCAGTATGTTTATATAACTCACGCAGAAGTTTCATTCCTTCTTCATACTCATCACTCACCTTCTGGCACTCCATAAAGCGTACTCGTTCGGGATCATAGTCGCCCAAGAAAGTCTTGAATGCATCCAACTGATTGTTTTCACATCCCAGTCCGACGACCAGTACACCTCCCGCATTGGGATGCAACACCATATCGCGGAGTATCTTCCGGGTATTCTCATGATCTTCTCCCAACTGTGAACAGCCATAACTATGTGGAAAAGCGACAATCGCATCAACACCTTTCAGACCGGTTTCATTGCGGAGTGTTTCAGCCAACTGTGAGGCAATGCCATTGACACAACCCACGGTCGGCACGATCCATATTTCATTACGGGTGCCCACCAAACCATCTTTGCGTCGATAGCCATTAAAAGTCAGATTGCGTTGGGGAAAGGTTGATACAGATAGCTCCGGGGAATACGAATATTCCTCTACTCCGCTGAGATTGGTTTTTATTCGTTTTTCGTTCACCCAGTCACCGGCTTCAAGATCAACAACGGCATGTCCGATAGGATAGCCATACTTAATCACATTATTGCCGGAAGCAATCCTTGATACAGCAATCTTATGTCCGGCAGGAATCTCTTCCCGTACGATCACTTTTTGAGTACCAAATGTCAATACCTCTCCCTGGCCGACTCTTTCCAGTACAACTGCAACATTGTCGGAGGGATGAATCAGTATATATAAAGCTTTATTCATTGAACTAGTTGTTTAGACGATAGTTTGCAAGGCCTCATTCATTCCTTTCTGTACGATAAGCGTCAGATATCCGGTCAATTTCTCTTTTAATCCGGCAATCAGATTCAAGTCTTCCGCCCATATAAAAGAAGCGCCAAGCACACCTTCGGCTAGAGAGGATGGATCATTGGTCTGCCAAAGTTGAGAGAGCAGATCCAAAATCTTCTGATCATCATGTAACGTAATGGGATCTTCTCCCCGCTTTCCTCCTTTATAATAAGAGATGATGGCTGCTAGTCCAAACACCAACGCATCAGGCAGTTGACCTTTACGATCCAGATATTTCTTGAGAGCTGGAAGATCGCGTGTCTTAAATTTTGGAAATGAGTTAAGCATGATGCTTGTCACCAGATGGTTGACATACGGATTACGAAAACGCTCCATCACACTGTCTGCAAAAGCAGTCAATTCCTCTTGGGAAAGATCAAGCGTTGGAATCAGTTCGTCGTACATTGCCTTGTGTACATATTTGCCCACTACCACATCTTCGCAAGCCTCACGCACCGTATTGAGTCCGGACAGATAAGCCACGGGCGATAATACGGTATGAGGACCGTTCAGCAAAGTAACCTTTCGATCGCGGTAAGGTTTGATAGAAGGAACAAACAGCACATTGAGACCCGCTTTCGAAGTAGGCAACTCCTGCTCCACCCAAGCCGGTGCCTCAATCACCCACAAATGAAATATTTCACCTTCAACCACTAGTTTATCTTCATACTGCACCTCTTCTGTAATTTCTGCGATGGTATCTCTCGGATATCCCGGTACAATACGATCAACCAATGTATTAGCAAATGCACAAGCACTATTCATCCACTCCACAAAAGCAGCAGGATAATTCCACAATTGTGCGTAATGCAACATATGTTCTTTCAGATGATCACCATTCTGTTCGATCAATTCGCAAGGGATAAAAATCAATCCTTTGTCTGCCGCACCATTAAATGCTTCAAAACGATGGTACAAGAACTTGGTCATTCTTGCCGGGAAGTTTTGAGGCGGACATTGCGTCTCTTTTGCTTCAGGATCAAAGGCAATTCCCGCCTCTGTCGTATTAGAAATAACAAAACGCAACTCCTTGCTACCAGCCAATTGCATAAACTCATCATTCCGTTCAAATGGATTTATGCCTCTGGAAATTGATTCTATTCGTTTGACAACACGTACCGGTTGACCCTTATCAAGCCCTTTCAGTACGAGCGTATACAGACCGTCCTGTTCATTCAGCTGAGGTACCATCCCCTGCGAAAGTGGTTGAGTGACAACAATACTGCTATTAAAATTTGCTTTCTCATTCATCTCCTGTACCATCCAGCAGACAAAAGCCCGAAGGAAATTACCTTCTCCGATCTGTAATATACGTTCCGGATATACCGGAGTCTCAAATAAATTTCTAGTTAATCGTTCCATTATGAATTTGTTTTATGAATCATTTCTTATTTATAATTTTTCAGCCATTGCTCAGCGAGCTTAGGCCATTCAACACCCGCTCTCATCTCTTTTCGTAGACCATATCCATGACCTCCTTGAGGAAGAAAATGCAGTTCGACAGGCACTTTATGATCTCGCAAAGCTCCGGCAATGACCAAAGCGCTGTTACCATAAGGATCATCTGCAGTTTGGAAAATAAAGGTAGGAGGAGTATTGGAAGTAACAGTCAGTTCGGGTGTAAGCGTTTTGTTTGCTCCTTCATCCATATAGGCCGGATAAATCAGAAGCGTAAAATCGGGGCGGCAAGAAAGAGAATCCACTTTATCAACCGCGTCATACAGTTGCTCGGTAAAACGAGTGGAAGCACGTTCAGACAGGCTGGCTCCGGCAGAAAAGCCCATGATACCCACTTTATCAAACTGATCGGCACGCACCAGGCGAATCATGCGTTGTGCATCCAGCAAAGCTCCTTCTCTTTTGCCGGGCACACGGTATTGCAATATATAAGCAGTAAACCCCTGTCCGGCGAGCCACTCACCTACATCGGTACCTTCTTTTACCCAAGATAAAATCGAATATCCTCCTCCCGGACAGACCACCACTGCCTGACCATTCGAGGCAACAGTCGGAACGATCTTTACATACCCGGGATTAGTCACTTCTGCAATTCGAGTTACACCATCCGCAGACTCAGGATTGAATACTGGAGCTGCTTTTGCTTTCGTTTCACCCGGCACTTTGCCAGGCCATATTTCACGGAAGTTATTCTGTGCCATCATAGTAATAAAAGGTGTGAACAGCAACAATACTGCCAATTGAAGTGACTTTTTCATTTTTGTGGTCAGTTTACGGTTTCGCTCTTGCAAAGTTACTATTTTTTGTAATCCCAACACCTCCTCTTCCAACAAAAATAGCTACTTTTGTTCGGAATATAAATGGAATAAGCTTATCAGAAAAATAAAAATAGCCTTATGGATTCTGTCGTTCTTCATGATTCTGATTTACATCAGCCTGAAGATCACGCTCTCTTTGGATGCAGTTCAGCAAAAAATTGCACCCCGTGCGGCTGTTTATCTATCTGAGCTACTCGATTCCCCTTCCACCATTGAGAAAGTCAACTTCGAGTTATTCGATAAAATAACACTTTCGGGAGTCACTATTCAAGACCCCACAGATGACACCTTGCTTGTTGCCAACCGGATCTCTGTTGGCGTAGAATTGCTTCCTTTATTGGAAAAGGAGTTGTCTTTTAAATCCATCCGGATTTTTGGCTTTGACATCCGTTTATCCAAAGATTCACTTCACGCTCCTCTGAATATCCAATACCTTATTGATCGTTTCAAGAGCAAAGATAAATCAGTACAAACAAACAATCTGAAATTGGCCTTCAAGTCTGTATTGTTGCGAAGAGGAAAAATCTCGTTTGACATATTGTCGGAGGATCAAACACCCGGCAAGTTCAACGCCCATCACCTGAAGATAAACAATCTTTATTCATCCTTTTCAATGCGCGCACTTCAGTCGGACTCATTGAACATCCAATGCAACCGTTTCTCTTTTGAAGAACAATCCGGATTCACCTTAAATCAGTTGACTTTCAAGATAAAAGCAAATGGCAAAAAGATGCGTGTCGACGATTTCAGTATGACACTTCCTGATAGTCATCTAACCATCGACACACTGACTACGGAATACGACTCTATGGCTGCATTTATACAAAAGCCGAACAAAGCAAAGTTTGCATGCAATCTCTCCTCCTCAGTCAATCTGAAAGACTTCACTGCCTTTGTTCCTTCTTTCTCCGAAATAGACGACAAATTAATATGGAAAGCGGGAGTTCAAGGTACTCTCGACAATATCCTTTGCAAATACCTTCAATTTCACATGGGAAACGGGGTGAATCTTTCCGGAAAAGGTAGCCTTCGTTCCCTTGCGGACAACGAAAAGAAGCACTTATTCGGTCAACTCGACACTTGTGAAGTAGACATTGAGAACCTTCGCAAGATCATACGAATTGCGACTAACTCCTCCACAGTTTTGCCCGATTGGATGGATGGACTTGGAAATTTAAACTTCCAGGGAACGATATCCGGCAACTTACCGGAAATAGTGGCATACGGCAAACTAAGGTCCAACATCGGAATCATTCAGATGGATCTTTCAATCAAACGTCCGAAGCAAGGAAAGATCTTGCAATATGCCGGCAAAGTAAGTGCTCAAAAGCTACAGCTTGACAAACTAAAGCTTTCGCAAAACCCTCTCGGAACAGCAACGCTGCAATTAAGTTTCAACTTGGAGCAGCAAGCAGGGAAAACACCTTCCGGTAAAGTATCTGCTTCAGTAACTGATTTTGACTACAACAAGTACACCTACAAAGAAATGGCTTTTGAGGGTATTCTGGATGGAAAAGGCTTTGATGGTTTGTTTCGTCTTGTTGACCCCCATGTG
>JAQUZH010000175.1 GCA_028691445.1 Bacteroidales bacterium
AACAGACATACCCGGTACGTCCATCGCGGATTGCCTCCTGAATGGTCTTATCGACAAGTTCCTTCTCAAACTGAATTCTTACGTTAAAGTATAACGTTTCACTCATACTATCTCTCCTATTCTTTTTATCAAAATATCAGTTAGATTCTATCTGGTGCTTTACCCAAAGATATTGTTCTTTGAGACCTTCTTCAAGATCCACTTGCGGCTCCCAGCCCAACACCTCTTTGGCATAGCTATAATCGGCACATCGGGCTTTATCGCCTTCCGGTTTGGTGGTATCGTAAAAAATATCAATATCCTTACCCGAGATCCTCACCACTGCCTCGGCGATCTCTCTGATCGAGGTACATACCGAAGGACCAATCTGAATGGTTCCTTTGGAGAGTCCTTTGTCAAGGGTCAGACAGAGTGCATTGACAATGTCATTGACATGAATAAAGGCACGTCCCTGTGTTCCACTACCCCACACATGAAAGGGTTCTGAAGGATAGTTGATGGCTTTGCGTATCAGCGATGGAATCACCTGACTGCGTTCTCCAAAGTCGCAAGGAGCTCCATATACATTATGAAACATCAAGATAGAGGTAGGTATGCCACACTCTTTTTCGAGGAACTCGGTCTCAAGCTGTCCCATCAGTTTGCTCCATCCATAAGCAGACTCAGGCTGTGCAGGATATAATTCCTCTTCACGTAGAGGCTCCGGATCCAGCGAATTCTGACGTGACAACGGAAAGCTGCACACGGTTCCTACATAGACAAAGCCTTTGATCCGTTCTTTTCCTGCTTCACGACACGACTGGATCACATTGGAGTTAATCAGATTGTTCGCTCTAAACAAAGAACCCTGATTAGCAAAGACGTAATTGATGCCGGCAACGATATCTGCCAAATGGACTACATACTCCATCGAAGCAATAATTTCTGCTGCTATATCCGGTATGGATAAATCAAGATTGAAGAAGTGGGTATCCAGATCAATCACCGGTGTACCGGTTTCATCGTTCAGATAGTCCAACTTACCTCTCCATAAATTATCAATCACATAGACATCATTTCCTTCCTTCACGAGTCGTTTTACAAGATTGGAACCAATCATTCCACATCCTCCCGTAACTAATATCTTCTTTACACTTCCTTTGCACATCGTTTGATCTATTCTTTAATTCCCTCATCGAAGGATTCATTTTTTTAAAAAGGGTACTTTCTTATCTGTTTTTCAGAAGTTCCTGCATGTGATAAAGCAGCATTTCTTTCTGATTGTAAATTTAGTATAATAACTAAGTATCACTTGATTTTATTGCGTTCCTGATTCAATTTTGTTTAACATTTTCTATTACAAAAAAAGGCTGTCGTACATAGTGCTCAAACGCTTCATATAATCTTTGATCCCAAACTCCTTCTGAACGGTACAAACGGCATTTTCAGCCATCAAATCAAGCATCTCGGGATGCGTAAGAAGAAACGTTAGTTTCTCTGCCAAATCGTTGGCATCTTGCATCTTGACATGCAAGCCATTCTCTCCCGAACGTATTACTTCCTTCATCGAGCCGACCTCTGTTACCACCGGAACAACTCCGCCGGCCATACTTTCCAACAGCGACATAGGCAGTCCTTCAAAGTAGGAAGGTAATACAAAGATAGAAGATTGATGGACAATTTCCAACTTCTGCTCCCCACTTACTACACCTTTATAACAAAAGTCCTCGCCCATTATTTCAGCGCACGCTCTGACCATATGCTCCCGCTCGGGTCCTTCGCCACAAAGAAAAAAGGTAAATCGATGCTGTTTATAGACCTTTGCAACCGCCCGAATGATCTCGTTGATCCCTTTGTTTGGCTCGATTCGGCCCAAATACAAAAGAGCGGGAACTGTTTTCGACTCGGTCTTCTTTCGTGCATAAAGCTCTGTATCAATCGCATTGGAGAGATAAGAGACTTTGATCGTTGGATATGATTGTTGAATCACTTTTTGTTCGAGCGCACTGAGCACCAGTATCTGACTGCTCCTGCGAAACATCTTATTGACTAAGCGATTGAGAAATCGGGAGGAGATACCATTGACCAACCCTTCGCCTCCATGAATATGCAACAAGACCGGACGACCACAGCGTACAGAGAGCAGATTAATCAGATATTCACGCAGAATGCCTTTTGCATTAAAGGGAAGATTCTGATGTACACAATCTATCTGATGGGTGTAAAGAAAAAAGGGATAGCCTATCAACTGTTTGATAAGCAACAACGGCCAATACCACCCGGGCGCATGATCCGGCCTACCTAATAAGTAGTGGTAATACAAGTGGTCTTTGTCCGCATGGGTTAGTATCGTATTGGCAACCATAGATATTCCACTGACATTTCTGGAAACATCCAGGCTGGGTGCTGTAATGAGTATTCGCATAGTATTCCTTTCTTAGAACGTCTCTTCAGTTAACTGATCCGACTCGTCTCTCTTCAGTTCTTTCTCTTCTGTCGCAGCAGAGACAGGTAGCTGTTCGTATCTATATTTCATCTCATTCAAACACAATGCAATGAGAATCATCGACGTAAAACCACGGTTATTGGTAAATGCAGCATCTGCTATAAACTCGATTGCTAAAAACATAACCACCATGACGATGATCATAAAGTGCTTCCGGTCATCCGTTTGCTTCCGGTAAAAGAGGGCTTCTTTCATGATGCGCACCCAAAAGAAGATGAACAGCACCAAGCCAAACACGCCAAACTGTGCCAGAGAAGGGTAATAGGTATCGGCAACAAAATAGGGATAATCGGGATTCAGCCCCCATATTCCATTCAAATCATATTGATAATAGATATCTGAGTAAGATGAACCAGAAGCTGCCGTTCCAAAACTGGCCAATCCGGAGCCAAACGGGAAATAGTCCTGAAAGATAAAAAAAGAGGTGTAGTACAAAAATGGACGGGCTAACGACTCTTCATCATCCAGATTGAAATCAACAAAATAAAAAGCAAACTTCTCCCACGAAGCAAAGACAATCAGCGACACAATGAGGATTACCAACACCAACGTTTTTATATTAAACTTCAACTTGATCTTGAAATAGTTTATCGCGATAATGGAGAGTGCGGCTGTATAAAAACCAAATGTTTTTGCCTTACCTGATAGCAAAGCGAGCGAAATGACCACGAAAAAGAAGAGGAGTGTTTTGGGAGAGTAGTCTCTTGAATAGAGATAAAACAAGCCGATAAGCACCAGAGCAGAAGCATAACGGGCAGGATGATGATAGACCATCTTCATGGCATTGACCAGATTGCCGGTGCCCAATCCACAGATAACAACGGTCAGTGAAATACAAAAGAGTCCAATCAATAAAAAGCTTAAGAGTTTTTTGTTGGTAGTCGAAAACCGCACACCCAGATAGTAGAATACAAAAAAGGCAATATAGGGCTTAAGCTGTACACTTGTATCGATAAGGATTGCTTTGGGTGAGTTGGAATGGATCAGAAAGGAGTAAGCTACGTAAAAAAAAACAATGCAAGAAAATACGATCAGTTCCCTCTTGGGTCTCAACGAGTTTACATCTAATAAATAAATGCCACCGATCAAGACAAGGGCCACTTCAAACATCTCGTCCAAAGGGTCAAAACCGATCAATTCATAAAAATAGAACCCTACAATCAAAAACACAAACAGATAGGCATAGACCAAACTGAAATGATAAGAAGTTGGTTTGTTTAGCTCATCAGTGGACGTGTTTATTGATTCTGTACTCATTACTACGCTGTGTTATTTTCGATCAAAGCAATCTTCGACGATTCTTCCACATGAAAAGCATAAAGTAAAAACCAAAAGCTCCTAATCCACCGAAAATACATCCTAAAACTGCACCCATCGCATGTCCAATCTTAAACTCATCCAAAGGCATGATGGGACGGTCGATGATTTCAACAAGGGGAGTCTGCTTGTTAATGGTCATCTTCATCAACTCAATATTCTTTTTCATCTCCATATAAGCCGATGCGAGCAACTGCATATCTGTCTGCTTTTTCACCAGTTCAACAGAGGCAGACTGGCGGATCACATTCAGATTCTGATCACTCAAAGAAGCACTGGCCGACACAACGCGGTCGTATTCGCGTTTGATAGAATCAGCCTGCTGTTCGAGTATCTGGCAGTTTGTTCTGGATATTTTTGTTTTTGCATTCACATAATAGTTCGCCGTCTCTTCCATCAGTTTTTCTACAAAAAACTTAGAAAAGAGTTCGCTCTTGGTCTCAATTTCTACTCTGCCGACACTCAGCTTCTTATCTACTTTGAAAGCAATCAGCTGTTTCATAATATATTTTTGATATATAACCCCCATCACACTATCCTGTTCGCGGGTAAACGACTCACGCGGTTGACCGAGAGGGAAACTCAGGTCACGCACCTTCTGTTCCTCGTTGTCTTTCCATTTCTTATCCAGCTTGTAGGTTTTGATAAAGACGTTGAGTAGTGAATTTGTTCCCGCTTCTGTTGCTACAGGTGCCAAGAGCGCCTTCTCTACCAGAAATCGGGAAGTCAGCAACTCATAGATATTATCGCCACTGAAAGTACCAGAAGCCGAACCAAGCGAGAGTCCAAACTGGCTCGCCAATCCTGACATACCTCCCATCTCATCTTCCCCCTGCAATACAAAGGTCAGCGAACCCGTATATCTGGGTTTAAAGAGAAAAGAGGCGGTTAAACCCAAGGCAAAGCCGGTCAGTATCGCTGCCACGACCCAATATTTTCTTTTCAGCACAAAAGCTGAAAGCTCATTTACGAAGGAAACGAGTCCGGTAATCGGAGTCTGTTTTGTTTCTTTGTCCATATTATCTTATAAATAGACTGATAATCATTGCTGCCACAGAGGTTAAGCTTGTGGTTATACCAAGGATCTCAACAGTGGTCAATTTCTGTGCTTCAGGCTTCTCCGGAACAATGACGCGCGAACCGGGTTTCACCGTTGGATAATTACGGAAGCCCATAAACGAAGAGGTTACATCAATGGCTCCATTGGCATGAATCACATACGATTTACTTGATTTGGCATTCATACCAAAACCTCCCGCCGCGTTCACATAGCTCTTCAAACTGCGTCCCTTCTCGTAACGAACGGTATTGGGCATCATCACTTCGCCCATCACCTGAACCGTTTCCAACAATTTGGGCACACTCAGGATATCGCCTTCCTCCATGATGATATCGTATTTAGATCCCGGGTGAGCCAGAATCTTCTTCAAATCAATACCGACGAGGTCGGTTGAGGTAGAGAGTTCGGGATTAAATCCAATGGTATCATTCGGATTGGTGATCGAGTTCTTGTATTGGTTTCTTTTTTTCGTTGCAGCCTGTCCGGTAAGCAAATCATCATCAATAGCGATCTTGGAAGCACCGATGGTGGACATATTTTTGTTCATCTCCGAAAGCATCTCTTTTTCCGCATCACTTTTCTTGATTCGTCGCAACAGAAAAGCACCCTCAGGATAGCCAAACTGAGTAAGTCCGCCGGCCATCTTTATGAC
>JAQUZH010000176.1 GCA_028691445.1 Bacteroidales bacterium
GCGTCCAAAGGGCGTTCATTGACCCCAAGTACCCGTTGGTGCAACACCGGCAGATCCCAAGCGCTAACAGACAGATAAGGTATTTCCGGATTTCCCGTTAGCGTGATCCTTTTGTTTTCGTAGCTGATGGTTGTCTCTTTAAGCGTCAACGTGGCAGACTTCAGTTCCATGTTCTCAAAGAGAGCAGTGTTATTGGTCAGCAGTGCCTTTATGATATGAATGAACGTCGTCTTTCCACACCCGTTGACACCCACCAAAATGTTGACATCTTCGTTCACATCCTCCCAAATGTAGCTGTATTTGCTCCACAGGTTGCGAATCTCCAGTTTCTGAATAATATTACCCTCCATGATTTCCGGCATTTAGTTGTTCAAAGGTAATAATAATTAGAGATCAGGCAGGTATATATCGGAAAAAAAGATCGCTCATACATCTGACTGATGTATGAGCGATCCTAAGTTGCGGAGGTTCGACTCGAACGAACGACCTTTGGGTTATGAGCCCAACGAGCTACCAACTGCTCCACTCCGCGATATTGTGGGTGCAAAGGTACGGAAAATAGGTTATAAAGCAAACATTTGGGGTTAAATGTGTCTGATTATTCACGTTTATCCAATAAAAGTAGGCTTTCCGGGCTGTTTTTAATCAAAAGAGACCTGTTTTTGTTCCCAATCAAAGCGAAAAAACAGACTGTTGTTTTTATCGTTTCACAGCTGTGAAACGATAAAAACTTTCTGATATCGTTCTCCTTTCATACGGAAAACTTTTCAAAATAGTCAAATAAGAAAGAAATTAGGTCAGTATTGTAAACCGTACCGATAGGACTTCCGTTAATTTTGCATCTCAGATTAAAAAGAGGAGAGATCCCTTTTTATTCATTTTTTGAGTCTGAATCCTTAGAAACGAATGTCGATGAAAAACAAACAAAATTGCATTTTCTGTTCATTTCCAGCCTCTTTCTGTTGCACGTGTTGGGGGTTGAAGGGCGAACCTCCCTTATTCCCACACCGCAACAGGTAAAATATGAAACAGGATCTTTCAATCTCAAACCCGGGATGACGATAGGGATATCCAATCATCCGTCTTTGATGAATGCCGCCCATTATCTTGTCGAGAAGTTGGAACCAGCCACCGGTTATCGCTTTCCGATCAGGAAGAAGGGAAAAACAGATATCCTGCTTGACATAAAAGCGCTTCCCGATACCACCCCCGGAGCGTATCAGTTGCGTGTGACTGCCAAGAGGGTTGTTATCACCGCCAATAATTACAACGGAATAATCTCCGGAATATCCACGTTGCGTCAGCTCTTGCCGGAACAAATTGAGCGCAACTACACCTTTAATGAAGAGGTCGAATGGACCGTTCCTTGTGTTACTGTTACCGATGCTCCCCGATTTCAATACCGCGGACTCATGCTGGATGTGGCAAGACATTATTTTGACAAGGAAGAGATCAAAGTGCTTCTGGACAGGATGGCACTCTATAAGTTGAACAAATTTCACTGGCACCTGACGGACAATGAGGGGTGGAGAATAGAGATTAAGAGATATCCGAAACTCACGCAAGAGTCGGGGTGGAGACTGTTTAATGGCTTGGACCAGTATTGTGAAAATAAAGCGCAGGGAGATGGTAATCACGAGTTTAATCTGACGAAGAAACACCTGAAGACAATCGACGGAAAGGTTTATTACGGGGGCTTTTATACCCAGGAGGAGATTAAGGAGGTTGTCGCCTATGCTTCAAAACTAGGTATCGACGTCATCCCGGAGATTGATATGCCGGGTCACTTCAATGCAGCGTCCGCTGTCTATCCGGAGGTTATATGTCCGAAAGCAAACATGTCGTCCTCTCCGGTATGTGCGGGAAATGATTCCGCTATTGAGTTTTGTAAAAATGTCTATTCAGAGGTCTTTGCGCTTTTCCCAAATCAAGATGTACATATTGGCGCTGATGAAGTCGGCAAAGAGAACTGGAAAGATTGTCCTTCCTGCCAAAAGAGAATAAAAGACGAAGGTTTGAAAGATGAGAAAGAACTTCAATCCTGGTTTGTTCATACGATGGAAAAGTTTTTCAGGGAACATGGCAAGCGATTGATCGGATGGGATGAAATAACAGAAGGTGGTCTATCCAATACCTCCACAGTCATGTGGTGGACAGGCAGCGAGGAAACTTTGAACAAGACGCTTTCGCATGGCAATAAAATCATAATGACACCCAATCAATGGCTCTATTTTGATCACGGTCAGAATAATAGCAGCGCCAAACATGTCTTTGAGTACGATCCGATTCCTGAATCCATTCAGCGCAAAGATCTGATCGCCGGAGTGCAGGCCAATATCTGGGGTGAATATATCCCTTCGATGCTTCGTGTGGATTATATGTCCATGCCCAAAATGTTGTGTCTGAGTGAAGTCGCATGGGTGCTCCCGACGGTAAAGAATTGGGATACCTTCTCAACACAGATCGAAGATCAGATTCCAAGATTGGATATGATGGGGATCAATTACCGAGTTCCGGAATTGGAATCCGATATCTTCATCAGTAAACGTAAAGTAGTCTATCTGAATGTTCCTCCGCAAGAATGGCTCTGCGATACCATCATGCTGGAACATGGGAAGAGAGTGGTTGATCTGAAAGCACCCTATCCGGGCATTCAGATCCGATATACCACAGACGGAACAATCCCTACAATCCAATCAACAACCTATGCTACACCTTTTACGGTGACAGCCCCGTCTGAGTATATGTTTGCTACTTTTCGCCCGAATGGAACAAGAGGAGAATTCAGAAAGGTGGTTTTTGTGCAAGAGAAATAGAAAACCCTTCAACATAGTATCTCCTGAAAAAGAAGAAGGTGCGCCATCTGACGCACCTTCTTCCAATAATAAGGGGTGAGGCGTATTACTGTGGTGAAACAATCATGGCAAAGCCACCGCCCGGTGCCATGGGTATCTTTATCTTTGTCTCCTTCGTTACCTTTATGGTCTCCTGCTTGTAGTCTGTTGCGTTCTTATTTGCATTCACGCCATCTTTCATGATAGTAACCGTATACGAACCGTTGCCTAAGAACGAGAAATCCACCTCGACATCACGGGCGGTCCAATTGGTCAAACCTCCCACATACCACGTGCCTTTGTTCATTCGGGCAGAAATGATGTATTGACCTATTTCACCGGATAATATCTTCGTCTCTTCAGCTACCGTTGGAATTGCCGCGATAAACTGGGTGCACTCTTCCTCTTGCTCGTAAGCCGTAGGGGCATCACAAAGCATCGTGAAAGGAGAATCATATACTACATACATTGCCAACTGATGACACCGGGTACCCATGCTCATCGGATTGTAATAGATGGCCTGGAAATCTCGTTTTGTAGCATTGCGAAGCGCACCCGGCGTAAAGTCCACCGGACCGGCCATCATGCGAATAAAAGGCATTGTGACGTCGTAAGCCGGCATGTCATTCGCAATCTTGCCCCACTTCACCTCTTCCATACCAAAGACTGCTTCAAAATTGATCACATTGGGATAGGTGCGGTTCAAACCGGTTGGTTTGTACATGCCATGAAAGTCAATGAACATCTTATATTCCGCTGTCTTTTGTGCCGCGCGATAGACCATCTCAACGGCTTTCTGATCATCTCTATCCAGAAAATCTACTTTAAAACCGGCAATTCCCATCGCAGCATACTGCTTGCAAGCCTCTTCCAGTTTCTCATCCAGCGAGTTCAATACTGCCCAGAGCACTAGTTTGACGTTCTTCTGTTTGGCGTAGCGAACCAGTTCTGGCAAGTTTAGTTCGGGGATCACAGTCATCACATCCCCGCTTTTCGGGAGATACCAACCTTCATCTAGTACCACATATTCCAGTTTGTTTGTAGAGGCAAAGTCAATATAGTATTTATAGGTCTCCATATTGATTCCCGATTGAAAATCGACCCCGGTCAATCCCCAATCATTCCACCAATCCCAGGCA
Source organism: Bacteroidales bacterium (assembly GCA_028691445.1). Taxonomy (GTDB): domain Bacteria; phylum Bacteroidota; class Bacteroidia; order Bacteroidales; family JAQUTK01; genus JAQUTK01. Next base: position 3,974 of record JAQUZH010000176.1, read on the forward strand.
ACCTTACCCGGTTTGACCCATGAATAGTCGCCGATTCGATTGGCAGGAGCCAAAGCGTACACCAGATTGTTAACCGGCATCTCAGTGTCTTTTTCTGTCACAGCAAAAGCTCTCCAGGGAAATGTACGGCTTCCTTTTACTTTCGCGATACAGTTTGCGCGGTCAGTCACCACCTCCTGGCAGCGATAAGGCGAAATCTTTGTTTTCAAAGGAAGGCGTGCAAATGAACCCGAGAAGGATGTTTTACCGGCTTGCGGACGAATAAACATGCCCGGGTATGCCTCTAAGTCTGCTTCGGTAATCGTCATCTTCTTTCCTCCTTCATAAGCGATCGTCACCGGAAGGAAGCTAAGGTTGGAAGCATCCCCTTCCGAGAGTTTGGCCACCGTATAGAGGTTTTGAAAAGCCATCGCTTCCGGCTCCGTCTTGCCGGTGGAATAGGCCATATACGTGGTATAATCTTTGTCGAAATTAAAATCCGCCTGTTCGTTCACAATCTCGATCTCTCCCTTCAGAGTGGTTTCAAAGCGATAAGCCGCGCCTTCATTATAGGCACGGAAAGTAACGCCATATTTTCCACTGAAGGTCAGGGCCAACTCATTATACTCCGTCTCAAAACTTTTTACACGGTAGAAAGGAGAGGTGATCATTTCTTTCTCTGTTCGCTTCTTGCTCTTTACTCCTTTGGGATTCTGCCCAAAAACCTTCCCATCGGAAAGCGTCATGGAGATCGGTGATTTACTCAGTAACTGTGTGCCATCGTGAGAGATTGAATAGTTAATTTTCTCACCAACTGTTACCTCTACGGATAGTTTCCCATTGGGCGATTTCACGGTAAACACTTTTTCTCCCGCTTGCATTGTGCTCTGAACGAACAACAAGCAAAAGGAGAGGATGATTGCTCTTGCTAATTTCTGCATCTCTTTGTTTATTTGATTTTGGTGCAAATATAGTTTGTGCAAACTATTGATTCTAATAAAATCGTATATTAAATTACCAATCGCATCCAACTTTGTCCGGTCGCTCATATTTTCTGTTATGAACCATAATAGCTCGTTTGTAATAAATCGTTATCTGTTGAGTTTGATCTCCTGCCTTTGTGTGCCAATATGACCGTTGAGGTCAGTGCCTTCGATCTCCAGTTGCAAGTTGCCTTTCATATAAGCCCCTACCGGGAAGGAAACTTCTACGTCCTGTTCGCCATTTGTCAGCAAGGCAGGGTTCCAGTAATAGACGTGCTTTCCGTCGTAGTTGATCTGATCAATCGTTTCTTTTGGATAGTACTTCGGCACATAGAAGTTTTTGGGGATGGAGCCGCCGCGTATTTCGGTGAAATAGGTTCTCGACCTGACCATGTCGCGTGGACCTTGTCCTTTTTTTGTTGTGATATAGACAAACGCAATGATCCGATCGTAGTATGGTTTATCTTCTGTTGTTATGACCTCT
>JAQUZH010000177.1 GCA_028691445.1 Bacteroidales bacterium
TGTGCATTTAATGCCTCATCGCATGGAGTGAAGCCATTTTCCATGGCAAATGTTTAGAGGTAAGGATTGATGGTAGAACCTACCTGACGACGTCCTACCATAGCCATATCGTACTGGAAATAACGGAAATCGGGACCACCGACATACGCTTTTACATGTCCGGTGCGTGGATCCATTGACATGAAACCGATACGAAGGAAGGTCTTCTGATAACGGATGGAATCCATCGGGGTCATGACTGTGTCAATAATGCCGTCATAAGAAAAGAGACGCATATCTGTCGGGGTATTGAACGCTTTGCGAATCTCCTGCTCACTGGATCCGGCCTTTTTCATTCCTCTGTATCGGTCTGATAGTTTCATGGAACGGTCAAGGATGGTACGAATCTCTTCCGGCGTCAGCTGATTGGAGAAGGGGCGATATGATTTGCCTTGTTTCTCTTTAGAAAACTTCGGCTGTATTTTATTGCCGATATGTGAACGCACGGCCTCTTCTGCATAGGTCTGCATGCGTGAATCTATCGTTGTAAAGATCTTGAGTCCGTCGGCGGCAATGTTATAATAATCGCCATTGGCTTTTTTATTCTTATTGCACCAGCCATAAAGCGGATTAGTTTCCCAGGCTAATGAGTCTTCATGGTATTTCTGCATCTGCCACGAGGCATAATTACGGCGCACCGGCTCCTTGGCTGTCATCATCATACGGAGGTATTCACGGAAATAGGGTGCTAATCCTTCTTTATGATCCACCTTATTGTATTTGACAATCAGCGGTAGTACCTTGATTGAATCGCACTCTTCTTTGGTAATAACACCTGCTTTTCGCATCTGGTCGAGCACGACATCACGCCTTCCACGGGTAAGATCCTTGCGTCGAACTGGATTAAAATAGGACGGATTTTTACACATACCTACCAATGTGGCCGCTTCCTGAATAGTCAGCTTTTTGGGCGACTTATCAAAATAGACTTGCGCAGCAGTCTTGATACCGACGGCGTTATTGAGAAAATCAAACTTATTGAGATACATGGCGATGATCTCTTCTTTTGTATAGAGTCGTTCCAACTGTACGGCAATGACCCATTCGATTGGCTTCTGAAACAGACGCTCCATTACATTGTCGGCAGCAGGCGAAAAGAGCTGTTTGGCGAGCTGCTGTGTAATCGTACTACCTCCACCGGCGTTCTTCTGGCGAAAGATTCCTCTTTTGACGATGGCACGTACCAACGCGATTGCATCAATGCCGGAGTGAGACTCAAAACGGACATCTTCTGTAGCAATTAATGCATTGACTATATTGGGGGATAACTCTTTGTAGTCAACCCAGACACGATTTCCTCTGTCTGCGGAATAGCGGCCAAGCACTTGCATATCGACGGAATAGATTTCGGTGGCAAACTTATTCTTCGGATTCTCAAGATCCTCTACTGGTGGCATATAACCTATTTTACCATTGGCTATCAAAAGGAAGAGGATCACAAATACCGCAACAATCGCAGCAAAAAAACCCCAGATTGATAATATCAGCCCAAGATAACGGGGCTTCTTGCCGGAAACTACTTTTTTCTCTTTTTCCATTGTATGCTTGTTATTCGGATATACTGAATATTGGCAACAAAAGTAAGCTATTTATCGGATATAGAGAAGAAAAAGAAAGAGGTTGTCGCTAAAAAGGAACACAAATAGATACAGGATAGGGGGATTTGTACTATTTTTGTGCCATAAAATGGTAACAAAAAGAATACTATTCGATACTAATAACCGAACAATATGAATGCCAATAGCTTCGTGTCGATTTATGATGTTTCTAAAGAGAAAATCATCGAACTTCTTGAAAGTGCAAAAAGATTTGAGGAAAATCCGAATCAGAATCTATTACATGGGAAAATTGTAGCCACTCTGTTTTTCGAACCTTCTACCCGTACCCGTTTGAGCTTTGAAACGGCGGTAAACAGACTGGGCGGACGTGTAATCGGTTTTTCTGATGCTTCTACAACTAGTTCGTCGAAAGGTGAAACTCTAAAAGACACGATTACAATGGTGAGTGGATATGCGGATCTGATCATCATGCGACACTATCTGGACGGAGCTGCCAGGTATGCCTCGGAAATCTCTCCCATTCCGATTATCAACGCCGGAGATGGTTCGAATCAACATCCATCACAAACGATGTTGGATCTATATTCGATCTTTAAAACACAGGGGACGCTGGAAAATCTAAATATCTGCATGGTTGGAGATCTGAAATATGGACGTACGGTACACTCCCTATTGATGGCACTCTCTAAATTTAATCCTACTTTTCGCTTTGTCGCTCCTGAGGAACTTAAAATGCCTCTTGAATATAAGATCTTCTGCGATAATAACAACATCAACTATTCGGAGCATACGGATCTGATGGAAGTAATCAATGAAGCCGATATACTTTATATGACAAGGGTGCAGCGGGAACGTTTCATCGATCTGATGGAGTATGAGAAGGTGAAAAACTGCTATATTCTCAAAAACAAAATGCTGGATCATACGAAAGAGAATATCAAAGTGTTACATCCGCTTCCAAGAGTCAACGAGATCGAAACGGATGTTGACTCAAACCCCAAAGCTTACTATTTCCAACAGGCTCGCAATGGTGTGTTTGCCCGACAAGCAATCATCTGTGATGTACTGGGAATAAAATAAATAAACAGGAGACGTAGAGAATGAATAAGAAAGAACTTCTGGTGGCAGGACTTCAAAATGGGACTGTCATCGATCACATACCTTCCGATAGATTGTTTAAAGTGGTATCAATGTTAAAACTAGACACTTTGAGTAATCCGATCACCATCGGAAACAACCTGATGAGCAAAAAGAGCGGCACGAAAGGGATCATCAAAGTGACGGATAAATACTTTGAAAAAAATGAGATTGACCGTATTGCATTGATTGCTCCGCATGCCAAACTGAACCGAATCGCTAATTATGAGGTCGTGGAGAAAAAAGAGCTGGAACTGCCGGATGAACTGATCGACATCGTGAAGTGCGCCAACCCAAAGTGTATCTGCAACAATGAACCGATGGCTTCACGCTTTGATGTGATTGATAAAAAGAATATCGTTGTCAAATGTCATTATTGTGAGAAGGATCTTCAGAAGGATGACATTGTACTATTATAAATACACCTGCAACTCATGAAAGAGAACTGGAAACCGGGCACCATGGTCTATCCGCTTCCCGCTGTTTTGATCAGCGTAGGCAGCAAAGAGGAGGAATATAATTTGTTTACCGTCTCTTGGGTGGGCACTATCTGTACTGATCCGCCGATGTGTTATATCTCCGTACGACCGGAACGTCATTCATATCCGATTCTGAAAAAGAATATGGAGTTTGTCATCAACCTGACAACCAAAGAGATGGCACGGGCTACAGATTGGTGTGGCGTGCGCTCAGGTGCTAAGTACAATAAGTTTAAGGAGATGAAACTGACTCCGGGAAAGGCTTCTGTCGTTCAGGCTCCGATTGTCTGTGAATCGCCCTTATGCATCGAGTGTCGTGTAAAGGAGATCATTCCGCTGGGTACTCATGATATGTTTATCTCAGAAGTGGTCAACATCCAGGCTGATGATAAATATATCGATAAAGAAACGGGGAAATTTGATCTCGCCGGCACTAATCCACTGGTCTATCTTCACGGCAACTACTACGAACTGGGTACGCTTATTGGAAAGTTTGGCTGGTCTGTTCAAAAGAAAAAGTAAGGATGAAAAGAGGATTCCTTCTGCTGATTGTTTTGCTCCTTTTAGTTCCGGCTGCGCATGGGCAGAAGAGTGAGAGAAGTAAGAGCTCCGGGTTGCGGCTTGGAATCAAAACGGGAGTGAACTCATCTATGAACCTTATCAGTAACTTATCGGTAAATGGGTCGGAGGTGGATCTGCCCCAAAACAACTACAAACTGGGATTTAAACTGGATTTCTTTGCTCGGTACGATTTCAATAAGAAACATTTTATTCAACCTGAACTTTCGTATCAGGACAATCGGTGCCAGATCGAATGTGATTACGACGAACTGACACAAGCTGCTATTCCTACAGACCTATCGGTATTTATTGATACTCGAATCAAGTACGTGGAAATGCCGCTACTGTATGGATACTATTTCATCAATGACGGGCCATATACTTGTTCGATATTGTTGGGGCCCAAGGTCAAACATCCGATCGAGACAAGACATAATCTGAATATTACCGGAATGGATACTCCGGGCAACGTTGTTGAAACACTCTACCCGCTTAGCTATAGCGTGGTCGGCGGACTGAATATCACCGTGGGAAATCTGTTTCTTGACTTCAGACTTGAGAAAGGGCTTTCCAACATCTCAAAAAAAGTGGAAATACCTGCCTCGCTCAGTGCTGATCCGACTGTGCTTCAAAATATGATCTTCAGACGAACCAGTGAAGCTGTTAGCTTTACCGCTGGGTTCATTTTCTGAGCTCAAAAGCTCCCGAATGGTGCCATCTTTGATTCTTTAAAACTGGAAGTAGATGGATAGTGCTAGATTCTCATTTGACCAATCCAACCCTTTGACATCTATGATATTGGCTAATCCATACGAATAGCTGAGTCCAAACAAGAGGTTGTCAGTCACCTCATAGCCTGTGCCAACAACGGCTCCGTAATCGTAGCGCAGGAGATAATTCGTTTGAAACACACCCACCTCATATACGTCCTTCCCATACAACCCGTATGCCCAATAGCCACCGGCACTGACGTACCATTTGCGTGACTGTGCAGGAAAAGAGAACTTCACATGAACGGGTATCTCAAGATAATACGGATCACGGTTACTATCTCCTTTTAAGGTAAACAACACTTCCGGCTGTATGGAGATCTGATTGGAAAGCGAATAGGCTGCCGTTGCACCAAAATGGAATCCCGATTGGGGAGTTGTGTTGGCATCTGCCTTGTAATTGGAGGCATTGAAACCGGCTTTGATTCCGAAACGTAGAGGTTGGGCATGGACGCAACACACTGACGATACAATCAAAAAGAGGAGAAGATAGTTTCTCACTGCAAACTACATTTTTAGAGAGCCTACTCGTAAGCTTTTCGGCATTCGCTATCAGTGGATTCTTCCAACTTGATTATGCAAATATAGCATGAATTCAATTTGTATCCTAAAGAAAAAGACCGCCTCGTTGGAGACAGTCTCTTTCACATCTTGGCTTTTTGATAAATTTATTAAAACTTATAACCAACAGACAATGTAACGTTATTTTGTTTTGATGTCCAATCCAATAGTTCGGTAAATATTAAATAGAGCTATGCCGCAATAGCAGCAAACTCGATAAGTTCTTTGAAAAGTTTATCATTTAATTTCTTGTTCGGCTTAATGCCTGACACGCAAATAAATCGTTGCAGC
>JAQUZH010000178.1 GCA_028691445.1 Bacteroidales bacterium
GCTTTGATCATAAGCTGATTCATCCACCCCCTGCCCCGATAATCAGGATGCGTACATGCGGCAGAGATATAGTTCATCGCGACACGCTCTGTGCCACAGAAAGTCAGGGTATAAGGGATCAACTGCATTGAGGAAACCAGTTGCTCGTCGGCATAGAGAACTATATTTCGCTCATCACTGTATCGTTCGCGAAAATATAGTTCGGTAAATGCGGGTGAATCTTTGAAACAAAGTTCATACAGCAACCGGGTCTCTTCTTTCATCTTCATTCGTTCATGCAGGCTTGATATTTGTCCATAATAATGGCTGGCTTATACGACAGCTTGGCTTTACGTAATCCTTCAATGCCGAGATCTTCTTCCCGATTGACGTAGATATACTGCTCGGGGATCCGTTTGGCAAACTCTTGATTGATGATCGCATAGGCTCCTTGTATCTCGGAGTCTGCTTTTTCGACATGCACCCCAAAGGTTGTTGCATTAATGGGCATACCGAATGTAAAGGCGACAATCTCACCGTTGGCATGAATCATCCCTCCGATCAGACCCAGTTGTTCGAAGTGATGCAAACCGGCAATCAAAGAACGACGTTCGTTACCAAGTCCCTCTTGTTCGTGGCATCTGTTGGTGATACACCATCTGCGCTCCATCTTCAGACAATCTTCTATCTCTCCCGGAGTGATGGGTGTGTAGGTCCAGTCGGGATGTTCTATCTTAAACTTATTGATGTGATTGCGTTTGGGCTGATACTTCTTTCCGGTCAGTTCAACGAGGTCTGTGCGCAGATAGATATAGTCTGCCCGGTCGCGGTTGAGTGTGAAGGTAAACTTGCCGGGACAGAGTCGCTCAAGCTCTTCTTTCTTTGTTTGGCTTAGGCCGTAAAACCGGAGAGGCTGCTTGGCTTCTGCAGCGTCAGCAATCATCTGATCCAAGACGCGAGTCGGATCTCCTTTGCCAACCGGAAAGACATAAATGATGCGATCCTCATCCCAAAACTTCAAAATAAGAAATCCATCTACAATAGCATAGCAGGTCTGGTAGATAAACCGCCAGGTATACAGATTGGAAAAAGAGAAATCGCAATTCATCTCTAGACTCTGCTGTGTATAGGAAGAGATGATATCTTTGTCAGATAAAGAGAGTTCTTTGTATTGTATCATAGGAGTTGCATTCTGTTATGAGGTACAAATATAAACCATGGAACAGATATCTCCAAATAAATTGGTTGGAATGAAGAGATTGCCTGTTGGAGTGATAGAGAAAGATGCTTTCTTTATAAAAATTGTCGCGATTCTATTTGCATGAAGGAATATCTTGTATAACTTTGCATCGGAATTAAAATTGTATTCATTACAACTTTGGACTTTGGTCATGAATAATTCGTACAGCTATTTACAGGAACACAATGTAAAACCATCGATGCAGCGGTTGTTAATAATGAAATATTTATTGACTCACAAAACTCATCCGACAGCTGATGACATTTACAACGAGTTATCCAAACGCATGCCTACACTCTCTAAAACAACGGTCTATAACACCTTAAAGTTATTGGCTGAGAGCAAAGCATGCCTGGCCTTGACATTGGATGAAAAGAATATTCACTATGATGGAGACACCACTTTACATGGTCATTTTCTCTGTAAAGAGTGTATGACAATTATTGATATTCCCATCAATGAGATATCGCTCAACAGAGAGGAATCGTCGGACTATACTGTTGATTCAATGGAGATCTCGTTTTACGGTCGTTGTAGTGCTTGCCAGAAGAAGAGAATGTAAAAAGAAAGAATATATATACCTATTAAAAAAAATAAGATTATGAAGAAGTTTATTTGTACTGTATGTGGTTATATCCACGAAGGAGATTCTGCTCCTGCAACATGTCCTACTTGTAAAGCTCCAGCCAGCAAATTCAACGAACTGGTTGAGTCTGCTGATGCATTGACTTTTGCTGACGCACATGTAATCGGTGTAGCAAAAGGATGTGATGACGAAATGATTGCCGACCTGAACAATCACTTCATGGGCGAATGCACTGAAGTTGGTATGTATCTGGCAATGAGTCGTCAGGCTGATCGCGAAGGATATCCTGAAGTGGCTGAAGCATTCAAAAGATATGCATGGGAAGAAGCAGAACATGCTTCACGGTTCGCCGAACTTTTAGGTGATGTTGTTTGGGATACAAAAACAAACCTCGAGAAACGGATGATGGCTGAGCAGGGTGCTTGCGCCGACAAAAAACGGATCGCTACACGTGCAAAGAGTTTGAATCTGGATGCAATTCACGATACAGTGCATGAGATGTGCAAAGATGAAGCTCGTCATGGTAAAGGATTTGAAGGCTTGTTCAACCGCTACTTTAAGAAGTAATCAGGGATTGTCAAAAAATCAGACTGGTTTTTGACTAACAAGAAAACCCGGAAGCAGGATCTCATCCACTTCCGGGTTTTTTATTTGGGTATTATCCATCTGATTATTTCGGACGGAAGAATATGTTGATCGGTGTACCGAGGAAATCCCATTTGTCACGAATCTTGTTTTCAAGAAAGCGTTTATAGGGTTCCTTGACATACTGAGGCAGGTTACAGAAAAAGACAAAAGATGGAATATGCGTATTAGGCAACTGAGTGACATATTTGATCTTGATATACTTTCCTTTTAATGTAGGAGGAGGATAATTCTCAATCAAAGGCAACATCTCTTCATTCAGTTTGCTGGTTGAAACTCTCTTCTTGCGGTTTTCATAAACCTCTTTGGCAGTTTCAAGCACTTTGAAGATGCGCTGCTTCTCAATGGCAGAGATAAATATGATTGGAAAGTCAACAAAAGGAGCCAGTCGCTCACGAATCGCATTCTCAAATGTTTTGATGGCGATCGTACTCTTATCCTGCACAAGATCCCATTTGTTTACGCAGACTACTAGTCCTTTCTTATTCTTCTGAACCAAAGAGAATATATTCAGATCCTGACTTTCAATACCTCTGGTCGCATCCACAAGCAGGATACAGACATCTGCAGACTCAATCGCACGGATCGAACGAATGACAGAATAGTATTCCAGATCCTCACTTACCTTGCCTTTCTTACGAATACCGGCGGTATCTACAAGGTAAAAATCCAATCCAAACTTGGTGTATCTTGTATAAATAGAATCGCGTGTCGTGCCTGCGATGTCCGTTACAATGTGACGTTCTTCTCCTATAAACGAATTGATAAGCGAAGATTTTCCTGCATTGGGTCGTCCTACAATGGTAAGACGGGGCACTTCCTCCAAGATCTCTTCATCTTGTTCGTTCTTGGTAAACTTCGTCAATATGACATCCAGAAGATCTCCTGAACCTGAACCATTGACAGAAGAGACACAGAAAGGCTCCCCTAATCCTAACGAATAGAACTCGGCAGAACCATATCCAATTTCATATGAATCAGCTTTATTAGCGACAAGTATAACCGGTTTTTTGCAACGACGAAGAATTCTGGCTACCTGATCATCCAGATCATTGACTCCTGTCTGGACGTCAACGACAAAGAGTATGACATCACACTCATCTATAGCTACAGTTACCTGACTGCGAATTTGTTCTTCAAAGACATCATCTGAGTTAATCACCCATCCTCCGGTGTCAATAACGGAGAATTGTTGTCCTCCCCATTCTACTTTGCCATATTGGCGATCTCTGGTGGTTCCGGCCATTTCATTTACAATGGCACGACGCGACTGTGTCAGTCGATTAAATAATGTGGACTTACCTACGTTAGGTCGCCCTACAATTGCTACAATATTTCCCATACATTTTTTATAATTGGATTGCAATCACTGCATCCGAGTTATGACTCTACTAATTTTCAGTCCAATAGAACTGCGACTTAATCTAAACGATAGCCGAAGTTCTTCAATACATTTTCTTTGCTTCGCCAGTCGGTTTCGACTTTGACATACAGCTCCAGAAATACTTTCTTACCCAGAAAAGCTTCAATATCTCTTCGGGATTCGGTGCCAATCTTTTTCAAGGCCTTTCCACCATGACCAATAATGATTCCTTTTTGGGAGTCACGTTCAACGTAAATGACCGCTCTGATGCTCACTAATTTCTCAGTATCTTTATACTCCTCTACCACAACTTCTGTTGAATAGGGGATCTCTTTCTGATAGAACAAGAAGATCTTTTCACGGATAATTTCATTCACAAAGAAACGTGTCGGCTTGTCGGTCAGCGCATCTTTATCAAAATAAGGTTCTGATTCCGGAATCTGCTCGCGGATTCTTCTCAATACATAGTCCAGATTAAACCCGCTTTTGGCACTTACCGGAACAATCTCGGCTTGTGGCAACTCTTCTTTCCAGGTTGACACCAACAAGTCGAGCTCTTCCTGATTAGAAAGATCAATCTTATTGATCAACAAAAGAAGCGGCATGGTCTGAGCTTTCACAAGTGCAAGAAACTCCTCATTCTTGTCCAACTTCTCTATCACATCGGTGACGTAAATCAAAACATCTGCGTCCGATAAAGCGGACTGAGAGAAATTGAGCATAGACTCTTGCAGCTTATAATGAGGCTTCAAGACTCCGGGTGTATCGGAGAAGACAATCTGCATATCTTCGGTATTGACAATACCCATGATGCGGTGACGTGTGGTCTGCGCCTTCGGCGTAATTATGGATACCCGTTCACCGACCAGTTTGTTCATCAAAGTCGACTTTCCGACATTGGGATTACCGATAATATTTACAAAACCAGCTTTATGCATAATGTGTTATTAGAGGGGAAGAGGGTATCAAATACCATCATATCCCCATTTCAAATAAATTGCGCCCCAGGTAAAGCCTGCTCCAAAGGCTGAAAGAATAATGTTATCTCCTTTTTTCAGAAGTTCTTCATTTTCCCACAGACAGATAGGAATACTTGCTGCGCTTGTATTACCGATATGATCAATGTTAACCAATGTCTTATCAGATGTAAGATTCATGCGGGTTGCAACTGCTTCAATAATACGGTTGTTTGCTTGATGCGGAACAAACCATTTGATATCATTGTTTGTCAAAGCATTGCGTTCCATTATATCCACAGAAACCTGCGACATACTGGATACAGCATACTTATATACCGTTTTGCCTTCCTGATAAATGAAATGCTCTTTGTTGCGTACTGTCTGACGACTTGCCGGACTAACAGATCCTCCCGACTTTAAATGAAGGAAAGGTAAACCAATACCATCAGTATGAAGTATCGCATCAACCACACCAAGATCTTCCGTTGTCGGCTCAACCATTAAAGCAGCAGCTCCATCACCAAACAAGGGACAAGTAGAGCGATCTTCGTAATTGGTGATGGAAGACATCTTCTCGGCTGTGATAACCATCACTTTTTTATAC
>JAQUZH010000179.1 GCA_028691445.1 Bacteroidales bacterium
ACAACGCCGTTGGAGCTACAAGCACTGGAGCCTACTTCTCCACTCAGACATTCCACTCTCCAAAGCTGTTCCCCATTATTGGGATTATATGCCGTAATTGCCGGATTACCCATCAGTACCAGTTGAGGTTTGTTGTTTACATAAGCAATGACCGGCGAACTCCAGGTCACCTTTTCTTTCCTGCTCTTACTCCATCGTTCAGCACCGGTGGTAATATCTAAAGCGATCACCTTCGGAGAGTTTTGATTGTCATATTGAACAATCAGCAAATTGCCGAATGTGAGAAGTGAAGATGCATATCCATAATGATTATCCGGCATACCGAGATTTTTAGTCCATAGCTTTTTTCCTTCCATATCGGCGCAGATCAAATCACCGGAAGCGAAGACTGCACAGACTTGTTTGCCATTAGTTGCAACAGTAGATGCGGCAAGTCCGGTATCATCCGTTGTCTTAGGCATTGTTGAGGGTGATCCAGGAATATTCGTTGCAGCCAGTTTCCAAAGCAGATCACCGGTAGTAAGGTCATAGCAATACAGTTCGCGGGCTTTCTCATCAGCACCGGAGAAGAATACTTTATTTCCATTAATAACAGGTGAATTATAACCACTACGCGGTATATCATGCTTCCAGGCAATGTGTGTACCACCGCCAAGATCCCACTTAACAGGTACTCCTTTTGCAGAAGAAAGACCATTTGAGTTATTACCACGGAAGGCATTGTGTGTGATTTTGGAAACAGGGATTTGCTTAGCTGCTGAATCAGCAGGTAATGTAGCAGAGTCAGCCTCCGCTGTTACGTTCGCCGAACTGTCTGCCGGCATGGTCTGCTCTAGATCATTTTCTGTTTCCGGAAGATTGGCAGCAGTTGCTCCTTCTTCCGTTTGGGGAGCAGCCTCGGTCGTAGTCAGATAGGGAGAAGATAACACCACAAAGAGGAGAGCAACAGCTGCTATTCCAGAGGCTATCCATCCCACGTATGTACGCGCTTTGGATTTAATAATCCATTCATCCATTTGATCGATTGCTTTCTGAGGAATGTTCTTGTCACGCACAAAATAAAGTCGCGCACTCACAAGGAAGACCATCAGCATACCCAGTAAGATATACACGCCAACCATCAAATGGTCAATTCGTACAAAATAAGCCTTTCGCGCCAATAAATCCAGTTGGCGTATCTGTTCCTGCAATGCTGAATTACCATTGTTCTCATCATTCAGTTGCTTCAACGTTTCAACGACTTCCGTTTGAAGAGGTGTAGTACCTCTTACTTGAAAGTAATTTGTAATCAACATGATCGAGAAAGTAACAATAAACAGCGCTGATATGATCGCTATGTTTCTTAGAATCAATTTATTCATAATGGTTTATTTCCTGATTCGTTTCCGATTTTATACTGTGGACAATAACTAAAACATCTGGCACATGCAATACAAGCCGCATGATCGATCTCGTATAATTTGCGTGTACGTTTGACAGAAAGTTCGATCAGCGTGATGCCGATCACCAGTCCAATCAAAATACCCGCTATAGTTGCATAAAAATTAAAATCAGCCTGAATCTTCTCAGCCTTTACAGCCAACTCTTTGATGTCACCACCCTGTCCGTAAAAAGCATCCAGTTCGACAGAAAGAGCTTCTCCCGGATTAGCCTCATGCTGCACAACCATCTCATACAAACGAACGTCCTTATGGGAACGACTAAGTTCGTTGCTGATCAATCGCATCAAAAAGGCTCCACAGAGTATCATAAGAGGAAGGAGCACAAAATAATTCAAGAGTCTTTTGACTCCCCTTTGTCTGCTTTCATTTACCTTATTTATATAAGGTGCTCTGATGGCATCTACCGGACAAGCATTGTGACAGAGTTCACAGTTGATGCACGATTTGTCCGTCAATCGGATTTTCCAAATAGAAACAGAAGAGAAAAGGCTAAGCAGAGCACCATAAGGACATATATAACGACAGAAAGGTCTTCCAACGAACAGGGCTAGAACGAGAAGAACAGCTCCGAACAGGATCATTCCAATATCACCACCCAATCGGAAGAAGCCAACGAAAGGATCGAAGTGACAAACAATAAAGCTTGTCCTGGTAATTGCATACAATAGGGCAAAGATCAGATAAATCCAAGGAATCATGCCTAATATAATCGAGAGAGTTCGCGGCAGCGTGTAGCTCTTTATATGTATCAACTCTTGCAAAGCGCCAAAAGGACATACACCAGCGCAAAAGACTCTGCCAAACAAGAACGCAAACAGTATCGGCAAGATGAAGAACAACAAGACGGAGAAGGGTAAGACATAGGTACTATCCACAAGAGCAAGAGATATATTTTGTATCGATCCAATACTACAAACACATCCGTGACGAAAGAAGCCGAAGTAGGCAACAGAAATCACGGAAACCCAAATGATAGGTTTTCTCGTTCGTTTTCTGATCACAGCCCAGGCAACGATTCCCATCAGAGCAACCAAAAGAAGGATATCAATTGTAACAAGTAAGTTTTCATTCGCTACAGCATAATGAATCTCCGGATATTTGTATCCCGATTCAAAATCAGGTTTGGGGAACCTGTTTTGTGCCACTCCTTGCCCTATCTGAAGCAAAAACAGACAAATCAACACGATCTTATTCATCATTCTATTCATCTTTTAGTTTATATGGTTTATCCAGAGAAACGCGGGTGATGGCATCTGAAGGACATACAGTAGCAATAGCACACTCGTTGCAATCTTTGCAAAGATCGCGTTTGATCTGAAGATAGAGAGAGCCGTTTCCAAAAGAGCTGCATCCTTTGACACATTTACCGCATCCGTTACACAAGCTTTCATCTATCGTATATTCGAAATAGGGATCCTCCACAAATTTTCGTTGGATTGCTCCCGTCGGACACATCAGATTTTCTGCCGCGGTATTCAATTCTTTCACATTGGAACGATAGTAACCGCCGCACAAATCACAATAGCCACATACCTTATTGGCATGAATACATTTGACAGCCGATACTTGCAGTACACAATCCGTTTCACATCGACCACATTGGGTACATTTTTGCGGATCAATCTGCCAGTAATGACTCACCTCACTGCCTTTGGCTTTGCTAAACAATCCACCCGATATGGCTAAAACAGATCCCCCTGCAACAGCCGTTCCGAGTACACGCAGAAACTTACGACGTGCGATCGGACTGTTTTTATTTTCGTTCATGTTTTCGATCTTCTGTTCCATCATTGTTTCAATTAAATGGTTATTCCTTTTCGCAAGGGGCAATCAACATCACAAGTCGAACAAGCTGTTTTTGTTGCCAGGTTTGCATCATACTGGTATATAGAAAGAGTCTTTTCACCAACAACAACTAATTTATCCTTGACAATCTTTACATCATAAGCTGCATGTCCCCCACCCAGAGCCTTGCTGTCGAGCAACACACTGCGAAACGCTCCTGTTGGACTGTAGCAACTAATGCGTGGATTGCCTTTTTCTGAAGTAATGATTTCACCGGCTGTGTTATAGGTTAGATAAACCGGATTGCAGCATCCACTGAAAGATCCTTCAGCTGCTCCCGCTTTTCCAAAAGAGGCCACAAACGCTCCATCTAACGTATAGTTTTCGACCTTGTGCCTTCCGGGATTTGAACAAAAGATACTACCGTTGGCATAGGTTATACCAAATGAGTAACTCGGAACTATAAACCCTTCGGGACTTTGGATAAACTTGACAAAGGTACCTTCTGAGGTGTATTTACAGATATTCTTATTGCCTGCATCAGTAACAAAAACAGATTCAGGAGCAACAGCCATGGCACAATAATCAGATTCTTCACTGCAAGCTTCCCAATCATGCAACAGATCACCTTCCATGGAATAGACTTCAATTCTTGTTGGAAACAGGAGATAAATCATCTCATTATCCACCACAACATCACGGATATTGCTTGCTACAGGAAAGGTGTTCAACAGAGAACCTTTATAATCATAGATCGAAACGATGTTTGAAGCAGCCACAATCACCCGGTCATTATACACATCAAATCCTTCAATGCGATCAGTGATTTTGAATGAAGAGGATAATTGGTACGGAGAGTTGTGATTGCTTTGATTGGATTGTCCTGCATTGTTCCATTGAGCGTCATCTGGTGTGATCGGGTTATGCACAGGAAGCTTAAATATTCTATGCAACAGCACACCGGAAACACCAAGGATCGTTCCACCCGCAACGATTGAGCCGCAGGTAGAGAGGAACTTTCTGCGAGACAAGAACTCTATTAACTTCTTATTATTTGGCTTCATAGTTTGTATCTTTCATTAAATAATTCGCAGACATTTGACCGTATGAGCATCACGAACAATCAGCATTCCATCAGCATAAGCCATTGGTCCCCAAGCGTCAACTCCTTCCATGACCCTTTGTTTCTTTAACAAAGTCATGCTTTTGGCCTTTATTTCATACACATAGAGTTCGCCGTCATCCTTCAATGCAAATAGCATATTGTTTATAACCATATAGGGTCCTAAGCCAAACCGTTCGTCAGCAGCCGAACTCCACACCGGCGTATGCAGGTCAGCAGCAGAATAATAAACCAATCTCTCCCGTTGACCACCGCCGTCTTTAGGCATGACGCTAATGATCATGTCTTTATACAAAATAGGCGTTTGTTGTTCGCTGGACGCTCCTTCACTCGGTTTGTATTGGTCTGTCACCGAAGCGGTCCATTTTCCTCCGGCATTACTGAGCTGTATCATGGCGCCTCCAGCTCCATAACCGGCAACCAGGAATAACTTGTTGTCGGATAGTTGCAGCGGTGAGGGAGCCACCACAGAAGGTTGATACTTCCCGGTTTCCCACAACAAAGTTCCTCTGTCAGCCTCTTCTGCCGATACGCCACATACGCCGCCTACACCTATATACACATATGTTTTCTTTCCACACAGTGTCATCGGCATTACGGAAGAGTGTGACATTTTATACTTCACCGTGTTTGGCGTTTTCCAAACAACCTCACCTGAAATACAATCGACACCGGCCAACAGTGTTTCCTCGCCCGCCGGGGCAAGCACAAGTATATTATTGTCCACACGAGGACACTGTCCGGTGTACCAGAAAGGAACTTCAGTCTTGAATGTCTTCTTCATATCGAGTACCCACTTCAAGTCGCCGGTAACAGGATCACAACACATCACATGACCTTGCGGACCTATCGTAATCAGATACGTCTCACTAACGGCAGGAATGGTACGAGAGAAACCATGATTACGTTTCATGGGTACACGATACCATCTACGCCATAGTTCTTTCCCAGTTTCGAGTGAAAAGCAGCGAAGAGCATCCGAACTC
>JAQUZH010000180.1 GCA_028691445.1 Bacteroidales bacterium
TGATAAACAACATTGGAGCAACCACCGTTTCGCTTTGATCACTCACCAGCATATTTGTCTCCAGTTTGACCGAATCCGAGAGACGGATCCTCATGAGTTCGATGTAGTTTTTAATAAAGTCGATCTCCTTGACAAGCGGCACAAACGGTTGGTTGTTTTCATACAAGACATAGCGAAGCAACTTACTCAGGTCATGAACAGCCTGTTGGGCTTTTTCAGGCGAGAAAGCGATCAGCGCATAGATATTATTCAGCGTATTGAGAAGGAAATGAGGATTGAGCTGGTTTTTCAGGCTTTTCAGTTCCGCTTCACTTTTGCTTTTCTCCAGTTCCTGCCGTTCCTTTTCAGCTTTGTTCCAGCGGAAAGTCATCTTTATCGCCGCACTTAACGCGACAGTAAGCGTCAAAGAGAAGATATTGCGCAGGATGTGTGTAATCATAAAGTAGAAATCACTTCCTTTCGGAAACGGAGGTCTGGCTTCTTTCCCTATGAAGGTGGTGCTCAGATATTCAAACCAAAGATGCAAACCGATCCCAAAGAGGATGACCAGAAGAGCATTCACCAAGATGAACTGTTGCTTCTTGTTGGAAAAAAGCAGTTTGTTGACTAACCAGATGTAGTTGATATAAAAGAGAATCAGGAAGGTTACCGGCACTACATAGTGCTTCAAATTTTCTTGAATAGTGAAAATCTTTCCCTCTTTATCTCCGAAGAAGAGTGGAAAAGAGAAGAAAATTGCCCACCCGATGATATGTATCAAAGGTTGCAACGTGTCTTTGTTTTTAGATAGAGACATTGTCGTTTTCATTTCGTATAAGTTTACAAAAATAGCTATTATTCTGAATTCTAATCCAATCCGCCGGATGAAAAGGAAAAAGCTTTACTGCATCCTCCTTTTCTTTTCCCGACGCGT
Organism: Bacteroidales bacterium; assembly: GCA_028691445.1. Classification (GTDB taxonomy): domain Bacteria; phylum Bacteroidota; class Bacteroidia; order Bacteroidales; family JAQUTK01; genus JAQUTK01. Next base: position 914 of record JAQUZH010000180.1, read on the forward strand.
CATACAAAACAACACCATTCTCTATACTCATTCATATCGTATTGCGTCGATCGGATCCAGTTCAGAGGCCTTCTTAGCTGGATACCATCCGAAAAAGATCCCCGTAATCGTACACACGGCAAAAGAGAGGATGACGGAATAAGGCTGAATATATACCGGCCAACTCAACACCGCATTCACGAAAAATGACGAACTGATGCCTATGACAACACCGATCAGTCCGCCGGTAATACTGATGAGAATCGCCTCGATGAGAAACTGCGCCAGGATATCAATCCCTCTGGCCCCAACCGACATCCGCAAACCAATCTCCCGTGTTCTTTCCGTCACAGACACGTACATGATATTCATGATACCGATACCACCGACAAGCAGCGAGATTCCCGCGATACAAGCGAGCAAGATAGTCATCATGTCTGTGGTTGAAGTCAGCATGCTGCTCAACTCTTCTTGTGAACGGATGCTGAAGTCATCCTCATCCGTTTCTTTCAACTTGTGATTAGAACGCAGTATCTCAGTAATCTCCTCCGTGGCTTTCTCGGTCATCCCTTCGGTAATGGCAGAGGCATAAATACTCTGGATATAGGCGATGGCAAGCACTCTTTTCTGTACCGTTGTATAAGGAGCCAATACCAGATTGTCCTGATCTTGTCCCATGCTGTTGTATCCTTTTGGAACGAGTGTGCCGATGATCTTAAAAGGAATCTTATTGAATCGGATCACTTTACCAATCGGATTCTCACCGTCAGCAAACAGATTGTCTGTAACTGTCTTTCCGACCAGACACACTTTCGCAGAAGAAAGAATATCCTGTTCGGTAAACATATCACCCTCTTTCACCGCAATTTTGCGAATCTCCATATACTCCTCAGACATTCCATACATGGTAGAAGGATAGTTGTTGGCCCCATAGATAAACTGTCCGCTGCTGTTTACAGAAGGAGAGCAAGCCGAGATATAGGAACTCTTATCAACGATGGACTGATAGTCGGCCAGCTTTAGCGTCTGCATGCTGGAGGCTTCCTGTCGCACGCCACCTCTTTCCATGTTGCCCGGATGGATCATAATCATATTCGAACCCATCTCTGAGATTTCGGACTGGATACTTTGCTTTGAACCCTGTCCGATAGCAAGCATGGTAATAACGGAGGCCACGCCGATAATGATTCCCAACATCGTCAGAAATCCCCTAAACTTGTTATTACCCAGTGCACGAAGTGCTATCTTAAATAAGTTTGTGAAGTTCATATGCTTAATTTTTTATCAGTCATTCAGCGCAGGCAACAGGTCGAGCGCTTTCTGCGCAGACTCAATCTGTTGGTTATAGATGTCTTCGATGATGCGTCCATCTTTGAGCACAATGTTACGGCTACTGTATGTTGCAATTTCCGGGTTATGTGTGACAAAGATGATCGTTCGTCCCGCTTTATGCAGCTTTTGAAACAAGACCAGAATTTCTACAGACGTTCTGGTGTCCAGATTGCCAGTCGCTTCATCCGCAAGAATTAAGACCGGGTCATTGACAAGTGCCCGAGCTATCGCCACTCTCTGTTGTTGTCCGCCAGACATCTGATTGGACTTGTGATAGACTCTGTCTGAGAGTCCGACGTCATTGAGAGCCTGTAACGCTTTTTCTTTCCTAAATTTAGCCGAGACACGCGCATTGTACATCAATGGAAGTTCGACGTTCTCCAGCGCATTTGTCTTTGGAAGCAGGTTGTAAGACTGAAAGACAAATCCGATCTTGTTGTTACGCAATCGCGCCCTCTCATTCTTTCCCATCTGTCTTACTGAGTAGCCATCGAGATAATACTCGCCAGCTGAAGGAGTATCAAGACACCCCAAGGTATTCAGTAAAGTAGATTTTCCCGAACCGCTGCTTCCCATGATGGTCACAAACTCTCCAGGGAAGATGGAAAAAGAGACTCCCCGAAGCGCATGGACCGTTTCCGAACCCACAATAAAATCTCGCTGTATATTGTCCAGCTGTATGATAGGCTTTTCCATTGTTATTTTTTGTTTTTGTTCGCACCGGGACGTTGAGGCATAAAGGGACTGGTTTCGCCGCTCTTTGAACTGTCTGCCGTTTTTGCGGCATCTGTCTCACTGCTTGCTGTCACTTCAACAACGACATCCTCTCCCTCTTTCAGTCCGGATACTATTTCTGTTGATACCCCGTTGGATTCGCCAACGACTATGTTTTTAGCCTGAAAGACATCTCCATTCTTTTGCCAGATCGTATGGCTGGCAGCATCTTTACCACCCTTCTGTTGAGCCGGAACGATCTCGGCGTTCTCTCCCAAAAGTTCTTTGGTCGGAGTAAATCGAAAAGCTTTGGCAGGCACCAGCAAGATTCCCTTTTTTTCTGTAGTAAAGATGGAGATGTTTGCTGTCAATCCCGGTTTCAGTTTCAAATCAGGATTGGGCGCATTGACAATCACCTCGTAGGTTACCACATTTGAGGTCGTAGTCGCTTGGAGGCGAACCTGTGTAACGACACCCTCGAATACGTCATTCGGGTAAGCGTCGACGGTAAAAGAGACACGCTGTCCCTCTTTCACCTCACCGAGATCCGCTTCATCTACATTAGCGACTACCTGCATTTTTGAAAGATCATTGGCAATCGTAAACAGTGTAGGCGTACTGTAGCTGGCGGCAACCGTTTGTCCTTCATCAACGGCACGAGAAATGACAACACCATCTATCGGTGATTTGATCATCGCATACGAGAGATTCCGTTTTGCTTTCTCGACGTTAAACTTACTCTTCTCATAGGCATTCTTAGCCTTCTGATAGGTATAATTGGCGGTTTCATAATCCGTCTCACTGACGAGCTCTTTTTTATACAGCTGCTCCGTACGTTCGAAGTTCTTCTTCTGATACTCATATTCCGTCTTAGCAGATGACATGTCCGCATTGACAGAGGAGAGTTCGGAAAGCAGCAGTTCCTTATCTAGTTCGGCGATGAGCTGTCCCTTTTTTACCACCGAATTGAAGTCCACATAGATCTTATCGATAATTCCGGAAACCTGCGTTCCCACTTCCACTTGTGTAATAGCTTCGACAGAACCTGTTGCGGTCACAATGTTTGAGATATCCCCTTTCACAATTTTCTCGGTCTTAACTACTAATTGCGCTTTCGGAGAAGATTTTGTAAAATACCAGGTGCAGCCTGCGATAACAGCCACAACTATTGCGGCAATCATCCCTTTGGATTGTTTCTTCATTGTTATATCTGTATTATTCGTTTATCTGAATCGGTTTTTTTTGATAGAAATTGAGCAACTGAAGGTTCATGATCGTCATATATTTCGCCTGAACCATCTCTTGCTGAGCATTCACCAGATTACTCTTTTCGGTCAGCAATTCCAGCGTATTTTTCATACCCAGATTAAACTGCTCCTGCACCAGTTCGTTGCTTGACTCCACATATTTCACATTTTCAAGTGCGGAGGTGTAACGATTCTGATACGATATTGCCGCTTGATAGACCGTCTCAATCGATTTCAACAACTCTTTCTGTGCACTCTGCATTTCCAGTTCGCTTTGCTCAATCTGAAGTTTCGCCTTCTTTACCGCAGTGGTAGTTGACCGCTGATTAAGGATAGGGATATTGAGCGACAACCCCATATTCTGATTAAAGTTACCGTTGAGCTGGGAAGAGAAAGAGTTGCTGTTGGCAGACGCTGTTCCGGTTCCCAGTGAAGCGTTCAGGCTGATGGTTGGAAGATAACCTGCTTTTGCTTTGTTCACTCCTATTTTAGCAGACTGGATGGAGAGATCCATGCTCTTTATTTCCGGCAACGACTGAAGAGCAATCTGGTATATCTCCGTTTTAGCAGGCAGTACTTGCATCACCTCTTCATCGCTCAATTCAGGGAAAGAGAGGTTCATCTCCTCGTTGATATCCAGTTCGAGCAACTGTTTCAACTGTAACTTTGACTCCTCCAGGGTAGTTTGCGCCTCCACCAACTGGTATTTGTCTGTGCTGTATTGAGCTTCCAGTTGGGCAACATCTGTTTTCGCGATAGAGCCGGCAGCAAGCAGCGCTTTCGAGCGATCCAGTTGTACCTTCGAAACAGTCACCGTGTTTTCATTGATTTTGACCGTTTCATGTGCATAAAGTAACTGAAGATATACCTGTGTGATTTGCAGTTCGATGTTATTCTTTGCCTCTTCGATCGCCAGTTCCTGAATAGAGTTTGTCAATTTGGACTGTTTCAGGTTATAATACCTCTCGCCACCCGCAAAGATGGTCCAGTTTGCTCCCAACGAATAGTTGCCCGTATAAGATCCGCTACTCGATGCGATACCCGTGCTCAAACTGTTTTTAGCGGCGGCACGACGGGAAAACGACTGCGAACTGGAGGCAGAAAGCGAAGGAGTGAACTGTGC
>JAQUZH010000014.1 GCA_028691445.1 Bacteroidales bacterium
GATAGAAAAGGTGCTTTATACCGTTGATGCCAATCCATCCAATGAACCCGGAGGAATGAACGATGTCTTACACAATTTATACGCTGTCTCCAAAGATTCCGACCATCTGAAACTTGCCTCTCTTTTCGACCGGAAGTGGTTTACTCAACCCTTGTATGAAGGCAAAGATAATTTATCCGGTTTACATTCCAATACCCATTTGCCTCTTGTCATTGGTTTTGCCAAACGATACGAAAACTGCGGCGAACCCTATTATCGCGATGTCACTTCTCATTTCTGGGAAATTCTGATTCATCATCATAGTTTTGTGAATGGTTCGAGTAGCGGTCCCCGTCCGGTCAAAACAACGCCCACCTCCCGTACTGCCGAGCATTGGGGCGATGCCGATAGCATAAGCTCAACACTAACCAGCGAAATAGCCGAATCCTGTGTGTCGCACAATACTCAGAAGGTAACAAGTGCCCTGTTTCGATGGACGGCATCGCCTGATTATGCTGATGTCTATATGAATACCTTTTACAACGCGATAATGGCCTTGCAGAACAGTGAAAACGGTACATGTGTCTATCACCTTCCCTTGAGTGCACCTCAAACAAAGAAGTTTCTGAAAGAGAACGATTTCCGTTGTTGCAACGGATCGACCATTGAAGCTTTTTCACACCTCAACTCGAATATCTATTTTTGGAATAAGCACAATATCTGGGTCAATCTCTATATCCCTTCCGAGGTGAAGTGGGAAAAGCAGGGAGTCACTATTCGTCAAACAGGCCACTTTCCTGCCAGCGCCACGGTGCAGTTTACCATCTCCTCTCAAAAGTCTTCCCGATTCGCTCTCCATCTCTTGGTACCCTCCTGGGCTACCCGACGGCCGAAAGTCACGATCAACGGCAAACTGCTTTCCGTAGACAGCAAACCGCTTTCATACCTCACACTGGAACGGAAGTGGAGAGATGGGGATCAAATCGAAGTGAGCTTTGATTACGAGTTTAAGGTGAAAACAACGCCCGATAATCCCCATAGGATTGCCCTCTATTACGGACCTGTGCTATTGGCTTTTGAAACGGAGAAAGAAATTATTCTTGAAGGAGATGGTACCGATATCTTACACTCCATCAAGAAGCAAGGAGATAAACTGGTTTTCACTCTTCACAATGGAGGGACTGACTATATACTTCGCCCCTTTTATGAAGTGAAGGATGCTTCTTATGGCGTATATGCCATCTTGAGAAAAGCAGAATAAAAGCGAACAGAGAGTTGTTTATCAATATTTACCAATGATATCTAACGATTAGAATGATGAACCTAAAACAACTGAGCACATTGCTCCTTACCTTGTGGATTAGCTCCTCGTTTGCCCAAACAAAAGCTCCTTCAGCCTTTGGCCCAGTTCCCACCGAGAATCAGATGGTATGGCAGAACATGGAAAGTTATGCATTTGTTCATTTTTCATTGAATACCTATACCGACCAGTCGTGGGGTTTTGGAAATGAAGATGTCAAACTCTTTAATCCGCAGCAAGCAGACTGTCGCCAATGGGCTCGTATATGCAAGGAAGCTGGTCTGAAGGGGATTATTATCACTGCAAAGCATCACTGTGGCTTTTGTCTCTGGCCATCTAAATACACCGAATACTCTGTAAAAAACGCTCCATGGAAAGAGGGAAAAGGAGATATGGTACGTGAAATGGCTGATGCATGCAAGGAATATGGTTTGAAATTAGGGATATATCTCTCTCCATGGGACAGAAACAGCGCGGATTATGGGAAGCCTGAATATATCACCTACTTCCGTAATCAACTCACCGAACTACTTACTAACTACGGACCCGTATTCGAGGTGTGGTTTGACGGAGCCAATGGTGGCAATGGCTATTATGGTGGGGCCAATGAAACCCGCACCATTGATCGCACCACCTATTATGATTGGGAAAACACCTACGAACTGATTCGCAAGTTGCAGCCCAATTGTTTGATTTGGAATGATGGCGGCGACAGAGGCGATCTTCGTTGGGTCGGAACAGAAGCCGGTTATGTAGGCGAAACAAACTGGAGTTTGCTGAATGCGACCGGAGATGTAGAGTGGGGGATGCTGCATTTCGGTTTGGAAAACGGCAATGCATGGGTACCTGCCGAAGTAAACACCTCCATCCGTCCCGAGTGGTTCTATCATCCCAGCGAAGACACCAAAGTAAAGACTGTGCCTCAGTTGATGGATCTTTACTACAACTCCATCGGTCGCAATGGCACGATGCTGCTCAACTTCCCGATCATGCCCAACGGTTTGATCCACCCGAATGATGAGAAAGCAGCACAAGAATTTGGAAAAGCCGTAAAAGAGACATTTTCCGTCAATCTGGCAGCCAAAAAGAGAGCCAAAGCATCGAATGTTCGTGGTAATGCAAAAGCATTTGGAGCGGATAAGGCGATAGATAAAAGTCAGGATACCTACTGGGCCACGGATGATGCCGTTTCGAACGCTTCCTTGACTATTGATTTAGGAAAGCCTACATTGTTCAACCGCTTTTTGGCACAGGAGTACATCCGTTTGGGACAACGTGTGAAAGCCTTTACGGTTGAGGCCTTTGTGGCTGGGAAATGGCAAGAGGTGGCCAAAGGTACAACGATCGGATACAAACGCATCCTTCGTTTCCCTAGTGTCAGGGCAACCCAACTTCGACTTACTATTACCGACTCGAAGAGTTGTCCACTTCTATCCAATGTGGGAATATACAATGCACCCTCCTTTTTGAATGCTCCCTTGATTATCCGCAACCAATCAGGGGAAGTCTCTATTGCCACAGATGATATTGGTCCGCTATTCTACTACACACTGGATGGCAGCGAACCGACCCCGCAATCAACGAAGTATGACGGACCTGTTCAGACAGAAGGAAAAGTGACAGTTAAGGCTATCGCTTACGATCCCGGTACACGCAAAAGCAGTTTGGCGCGGACCGAAGAGTTTGATATCTGTCGTAAAGAGTGGAAGATAGTCGGAATCAACGATGAAAAGTCACAGGCCATTCTGGATGGCAATACCGCAACGACATGGCATCAGAGCAGAGACAAAAAGATGCCGGTTGATCTAATCATTGATTTGGGAAAAGAACAAAACCTTTGCGGTTTCAGATATTTTCCCGATCAGGGCATGTGGGGACCGGGTATCATTACTCACTACCAGTTATCTGTTTCAGCCGACAACACAGCATGGACATTAGTGAGTGAGGGAGAGTTTTCCAACATCAAAAACAACCCTTTGTGGCAGATTAAGAAGTTTGCACCCGTGAAAGCCCGTTACATCAAGTTTACCGCACTAAAGAATACGGAAGGCAACGATACAACCGGATATGCCGAAGTCGATGTGTTGACAAACTAACTTCTACTCTTCTTTTACAAAATAAAGTCTGTTGTCTTCGACCAGGTAAAACATGGGTGCAATTACAACGTTCGGATAAAGTAATCTCAGACGTCTTGTTTCACTTAAAATAAAGTCAGTCTCGTTACCAATTTCAAACATCGGAGCAAATTGCATGAAATGGTCCTCCGCTTTCTCTCTCTTCCAACCGGCATTCTCAACGAGTCCATTCACAAAGAGTGACTTCCGGGAATACAGATTGACCATTCCGCAATGGTTATGACCAATCAGCGCAATATAGCGCACTTGACCAACGGCAATGGCATAAGAGACTTTGAACTCGCTGTATCGTAAGTTTGCACCACCCGAACGAATGATAAAAGCAAAATTGTCCGGCATGTGTAGATGTTTCCGGTTATCCATACACATGCCCACCAAAAGCTGAGCAGTGTTAAAAGCATCGAATGGTCTGTTTAGATTATGATATTCTAATAGCAGTCCGATGGGCGTTTGACGATAAACAGGAAGAATATCTTCCACAGATTGAACGGGAATAAGAGGAGTCATTTGGTCTACAGTTAAATGAATATACCCACTAAACTTATCTATATCTGTAACTCGCTTTGCGAATCCGATCCATAATAGCCACTCCCAAACCGACTTCTTCTACTGATTCAATAAATATCTGGGAGACAGTAGTATCGTCCTCCATGGCATGCAATGCAATGAATAAATTGGCTGCAATTTCTACAGAGTTATGAGTCTCTGACGTGTAAATCACACGACTTGCATTCGTAACGTCTGTTCGTTTTTGATGCAAAACAACTCCTGAGTTGAGAGGCAGATGATCAATATCTCCATCAAGGATATACAAAGGCTTATTGGGCGAATAATGGCTATTCAATAATCCGGGAGCATGCAGTTTATCCTGCGAACTCTCTTTAGAAAGAGCAGTACATGGCACCACTTTTTGTATCTCGTTCAAGGAAATAGCACCTGGACGTAATAATACACATTTTCCATCCTGAATTGAAACAACAGTAGACTCAACACCGACCATCTTATATTCATTTTTCAACAGATAGGCAACATCGGTTAGTTGCTTTTGCACATGTTCGGGGCGTGTGGGACTGAGTTGCCCAAAGCGATTGGCACTGGGTGCAGCAATAGGTGTGCCAGACAATCGGATTAGTTCCAACGCAATAGGATGGGAGGGCATCCGCACGGCGACAGTCTCCATTCCTGCAGTCACAATATCAGGTACGGCTGCCGATTTTTTATGTACAATAGAGAGCGGTCCCGGCCAAAAAGCTTGAGCCAATGCATAAACGGAATCGCTTATATGGCTGTCATATAAATCATGTATCTGACTTATTTCTGAAATATGAACAATCAAAGGATCAAAAGTAGGGCGTTGTTTTACTTCAAAAATACGAGCAACCGCTAATGGATTGAATGCATTTGCACCCAATCCATAGACAGTTTCAGTCGGGAATGCCACTAACTTGCCTTCTGCAATACATTTAGCAGCATACGCTATATCAGTTCCTGTTTCAATCATGCGCTATATACAGCTAATTCAAAGATTAATAATTCCGTCGCGATATTCTCTAATTATTTATGGTTGGCTTTGGTTCCTACAGATTACCACGTTGTTTATTGTTCTTTTGTTGTCAGAAAGGAATACTGATAATTCATAGGAATAATTTCATTGTATTCTTCCACGGAAGCATTAGCCAAACACGCTTCAATGATCTTTCGTCCCAAAGGATTTAACTCGGGGGTTAAGAACTGTTGTAACTCTTTTTTGAAGAACTCCGTCAGCATCTCAGCTCCGGCATCATATCCAACCACTCCCACTTCGGGTTGGCGGTGTACCTGAAGGAATCTGGAAGGTATTTTCGCTCCTTCAATAGTCAGATAATTCAATTCATACCCCAACAACGGACATCTTGCCGGCTGATATTGGTCGGCACGTAACTGAGCGTTTCCTCTGCGAGCCAGGTATTCACGCATAAGCAACTGAGGTTTAAATCCAACTTTCCAGACACCAATATATTGATTGGGCACCAGTGTATATCTCATCCGTGGTGTTTGAACGATCTGTTCCAACAGCAGATTGGCGTGTGTAACCATTTTGCCGGTAGCAAAAGGCCAATACGAACCAACACCTTCCGATGCCATTCCGTCGCCCCCGATAATACTCGGATTCGCATGTCCACGTGGCGATACCAATCTCCATAACCAAGCCAAGGCAGGAGGTAAGATATGGAAGAGACCAAAAATACCATAGTTCGGATTTTCCATGGAAGAGGGCGGAGTGCGCACTCCAAAACTTCTTACATCAACAGACACCGGTTTGTTGACTACCGATGGGAATATAGTACGCGGAACGATAACTCTTGGATTTGGACATCTTTTACCCGGTGCATCCTCTGTGTGATCCCAGATCAATGCGGTGCAATTGGGATGGGTCTTGATATTCAGAAACAACAAAGGAGTTCTCGGCTTAATCGTCAGTTTCTCAAGAGCCGGATCGTCTCCATACTCATTGACACTATCCACACGAATAAACCATGCGTTCTCAGCATCCAGAACTGTTACTTTCCCATTATCCTTCTGAATTGATTTGGCACATAATGCCATGTCATCCGTCACCGGATTGAAGGAGCAAAACAGCGATAAGTTGATCAAACGCTTTTCTCCCGTGATACTGTTTTCTCCAATCATCACCTGACCATTGGGCTCACGAATGATGTGTTGCAACATTTCACTTTTGCCACCACCACTGGCACCTTCGTGCATAAACGTAGTGATGTTATCATACGGACTGACGACTTGCACTGTCGAACAGTGAGCTGTGATCCATCCTTCTCTTTCACCTTTGGTCAGTAATGCACCATACAATCCTTTCTTGGCACTTGGACCCGGGTAAAGATTATAGGAGTATATTTCGTGGCGATTCTCCGTACGGTTATGTACCACCACCTGTTTCCCGTTGAAATGTGTGTGGCGGAAAGTAGGAGCCACATAAATGACAGAATCAATATCCAGTTCGTCTGCTAACTCTGCAATCGGAACAATACGTTGCAACATTGCCAAACCCATTGCGAAAAATCCAGCATTGGCAGGTGCAATAGCAATTCCACTCACGCCAATTCCGTTATTTCCGGCAAAATAGAAGAACACCGCCAGTTCTTGATTCTTCATCCATGCAAAAGTCTCTGCTTTGAGCGATTCAAATTCATATCCATATTTATCCTTGAATCGTGTTTTGTCGCTGGGCAGGCTATCTGCGATGACCATTGTATCCGGATCACGGCGGCGCATGTAAGCATCCGTGTAATTGGCTGAAATTCCGTTTGTCACTTTGTGAATGATAGCTTCAGTGTATTCTCCTTTACCCGGAATAGCATACTTTACTTCATAGCTTGTTTCATTTTCGCCACCTACTGCTGCTTCTGCCAAATGCTCAACCGAGTTGTAAACCGTAAATTTTTTACAACTATTCAATAATACATACGCATCATCCGGCAAAGTAATCCTCTTTTTCTCCAATACCTTAAAGAAATCTTTCATGTTGCTTCTCTTTTAAATAGTTATTAATTAGTTGTTACTCTCTGAGCATCTGCTTGCTGATGCGTTGTTATGCTTTGCTCTTGGTGTCTAAATCAACGCATGCTTTATACAGGTTCTCGACCAGTTGTGGCAATTGAGACTGAGGTACAGCCGAGAATGCCAGACGGATCACATTGCCCAGTACAATGACACCGGTGCTATATTCTGCAAGAAGATGTTTGCGCACTTCCTCTGCCTGTAATCCCTTTTTCAATTCGATACACATAAAATAGCCAGAGTTGAAAGGAAGAGCAGCAAAATAGTCCGCATATTGCGCTTTTGAAATCTCAGCGCGCAGTACCTGATAGCGGCCCTTTAAGATCTCAAACTTCTTCTTCTTTGACTCGTCATAACTAGGAGCTGAATATACTTTGTACAACAACGACTGAGACAACTGGCTGATGTTGGAAATATTTCCACGCACAGCACCTGCTGTTTTGTTTTCGAGCGCCTCATACAATTCTGCAGTACCCCCTTTAATTGCATAACTGATAAAGCCTACACGAAATCCCCATACATAATCCTCTTTGGTTGCCCCATCCATTTTAACAGCCAGTACATTTTCCGACAGATTAGCAAGTTCGACAAAGATAGATTCCGTGAAAACACCCTCTTCATAAACCAAGCCAAAGTAAGCATCATCAATAAGCACAACCACTTTTTTGCCTTTATCAGCCACTTTCTTGATTTCAGCTACGATCGCTTTGATCTCTGAAGTCAGTGGAGTGTAGCCGGATGGATTGTTGGGGAAGTTCAGGAGTGTAATGATTTTCTCTCCCTCAATGTTATTGAGTTGTTTTGCGAAATCGGCCACATTAAATCCTCCGTTATCAAAAAGTTCGAAGGTTGATACTTTTGCTCCATAGTTATTTTCGAATATCAAATTGTAGTTCTCCCAGTAATGGTTAGAGAGTAAAACTGTATCGCCTTCGTCGGCAAACAGGTATCCGGCCATACTGATACCATGTGTAAGTCCGTTGGTCGCAATCGGATTGCTGATAACGGTATCTTTCAGTGATGGATTCTTGCGATAGATAGAATCTTTCCATAGCGTCCGTAGTTCAGGTTTACCAAAACTCGGTGCATAAGGGAAAATAGTTGCCGTTGGCATATTAAGCAAAGCATCAAACTCAGGAAGATGCATTGATGAGCCATCGTCTTCAACAGCTTCGCCGATGGTTGCATTAATCTTTTTCCCTTTTGCCTGAGCCGATTGAGCTAAAATACCAAGTTTAGGGAAGAAAATATTTTTACCACGTTCAGAGAGCATTTCCAATACGTTTGTATTAACCTTTTCGATTGTGTTGTTTAGAGTCAAAGCTTGATTGTCCATTTTTATTGTGTATTTATAGTTCCACTGTTATGAAAAGAATACTGCTTGTTTCTACTGTAACTGTTGCGAAACTCTCGTTAGGATAACATAATCCTCTTCCTATGTGAGTTTGTACAAGCCATTGATATTTTGGGTACGAAAGTAGATAAAAGTTTTGAATTTTTCAACAGAAAGAGCCATTTACTCTCTCTCTTTGTTGCATTTTGCCGTTAGAGAGCTTTCAATATGTTTCTGTTTTTTGTTCTTTCGGAGCCCTTTTTGTATCCACTGATCATCTCCTGTGAAGCCCCAAAAGTTTTCAGTAAGTTTTCCCAAAAACTATTAGAAAACTTTCCAAAGATTTCTAATAGTTTTTGGAAAGATAACCGTATATTTTTGGGAAGGAAACGGGAGCGTAATCTGAGGGTGACCTTTCCTGAAATGGGTTACACTTTCGTGTTTAATTACTAAATCGACTTTGCACTATTTTTCGTTAATCCTACATGCGGTTTACAGTACTAAACTTTCAGATACCAAACATCATTCGGGGATACGAATGACCTCTTTCCATTCTTTGTTTGTTAAATATTGGTAATCGAGAAAACTATTCTGGTTTTTGTAGTTTTCTATTTCAGGACAATTAATACCTTTGCATCGTCTTCAATCAAGAAAGGTAAAAAGAATGGATTTAAAAGAACGGATTATACAAACAGCATTGCTACTCTTTGGAAAGTACGGAGTCAAGAGCATCACGATGGATGAAATTGCTTCTGGATTAGGTGTCTCCAAACGGACTCTTTATGAGACATTCAAAGACAAAGAGTCAATCATCATGGAATGTTATCTGTATAAGAAGAAAATTCGCAATGACTACGCACTGGAAGTGATGAAGGAGTCAGATACAGTATTGGATGTGATATTGAAAGTTCAAAAAAAGCAATTTGAAGAATTGCTCCATGTCAATCAACGTTTTTTTGATGATTTATTCAAGTATTATCCACGTGTAGAAAAAATGATCAAAGAAGATCAGGCCGAACATCAGAAAGAAGCGAGAGACTTCTTTGAAAAGGGAGTCAGTCAGGGTATTTTTCGGAAAGATATTGACTTTGATATTATCTCCATGTTGATTACTGAACAGATCAATTGGCTGATGCACTCCAAACTTAAAGAACAGTTCCCGTTTGTAAAAGTGTTTCGTACGATCCTATATACATACATGCGAGGAATCTCAACCCCTAAGGGACAAGAGATTCTGGACAAGTTTATCCAAACAAATGAGTAACTTATATTAAAACGTAATTCAAAAAGGTTTTTTGGTATGATAAAAAAGAAATGTTTCAGAGTGAAGAATCTGCTGCTTGTTATGACACTGGTATGTTCCGGTGTTTCATTGAGTGCGCAGGAGAAGTTGTCGTTGACATTGGATAAGGCGATAGAAATTGCTCTCAGTGAGAATCCAACAATGAAAGTGGCCGGTCAGGAGATTGAATTGAAAAAAGAATCGAAGAAAGAGGCTTATGCCGGACTATTTCCTGAAGCATCTATCGTAGGAGCTTATTCACGTGTAATAGAAAAGCAGACCATGGCCATGAAATTTGGTGGTTCGGCGATGAAGATTAAAGTGGGAACAACCAACTCTTACAATGCCGGCTTGCAACTGGCTCTTCCTGTATATGCTCCGGCACTGTACAAAGCAATCAATCTGTCTGAGACAGATGTGAATCTGGCAGTTGAGAAGTCGCGTGCGTCCAAACTGGACATGATCAATGAGGTGACGAAAGCTTATTATCAGTTGTTGCTCGCACAAGATAGTTATGAGGTGCTCAAGAAGAGCTTTGCTCAGAGTGAAGCTAACTATGCGGTTGTGAATGCCAAGTATGAGCAAGGTCGTGTGAGTGAATATGATAAGATCCGTGCCGAAGTACAGGTGCGAACTCTCAAACCGAGTGTTGTTTCAGCAGCCAATGGAGTCAATCTGGCTCTGCTGCAGTTGAAAGTGTTGATGGGTGTTTCGGCTTCTTTGGATGTAGAAGTGAAAGGAAACCTGAAGGATTATGAACAGGAGATGTATGTTGCCGCACTGAGCAGTGAACCTGTCAACCTAGATAATAACAGTACGTTGATACAGTTGGATCTGAACAAAAAAATGCTTGACAATACGCTGAGTCTGACGAAAACAAATTTCTTGCCGACTGTGGCTGCCTCATTCAACTACTCTTATTCTTCGTTGAATGATGATTATAAGATTGCGCACTATGAATGGTATCCTTATTCGTCTGTCGGTCTGAACCTTTCTATTCCACTGTTTAAAGCATCCAACTTTACAAAAATCAAGAAAGTAAAGATCCAGATGAATCAGTTGGTAGAAAACAGAAACTACACAGAGAAACAGTTGGAGATGCAGGCTAAGAGCTATATGAACAATATGCAAGCCAGCGCCGAACAGATCGAGAGTAACAAGGAAAATGTGAAAAAAGCGGTCAAGGGATGCGAGATCGCTCAGAAAAGATATGAAGTGGGTGCAGGTACCATCCTTGAATTGAATGATTCAGAAGTGTCGCTGACACAAGCAGAACTTACCTACAATCAGTCCATCTATGACTATCTGACGTCAAAGGCTGATCTGGATAAGTTGGTTGGAAAAGATATGAATAGTAAGAAATAATAAATTAACAGGATAGAATATGAAGAGATTTATTCAAACGGCATTAGGTATGGCCGTTGTATTGTTAGGTTCTTGTACAAGCGGACAGGAAAAAGAGGCAACCACTTCGGTAAATGTCGGTAAACCAAAAGTAAAAGTAACATCTGTAGTATCGCGTCCGGTGCCTCAGATACAGGAATATACGGCTACAGTTGAGTCAGATATAAAGAATAATATTGCTCCTGCATCACCTGTTCGTATCAGTAAAATATTTGTAGAAGTGGGCGATCAGGTGAAGAAAGGTCAGAAACTTGTGCAAATGGATGCTTCTAATCTGAAGAATCTGGAACTGCAACTTGCTAATCAAGAGATTGAATTCAATCGTGTCAATGAACTTTTCAAGGTAGGTGGTGCTTCTCAATCTGAATTGGATGCTTCTAAGATGGCGTTGGATGTGAAGAAAACGTCTTATAAAAACCTGTTGGAAAATACACAGTTGCTGAGTCCGATCAGTGGAATTGTTACTGCTCGTAACTATGATGATGGTGACATGTGCAACGGTGCTACTCCGGTACTTACCGTTGAACGTATCACTCCGGTCAAACTGTTGGTCAATGCTTCAGAAGCTTATTATACACAGGTGAAGAAGGGGACGAAAGTGAGCGTCAAACTGGATGTGTACGGTGAAGAAACGTTTGACGGCGTCATCAGTTTGGTTTACCCGACAATCAACCCGGATACCCGGACATTCCCAGTCGAAATCAAAGTTCAAAACGGCAACATGAAGGTTCGTCCGGGTATGTTTGCCCGTGCCACTCTCGACTTTGGCAGCAAAGACCGTGTCGTAGTGCCTGATCAATCTATCATCAAACAGGTAGGTTCCGGCGACCGTTATGTCTATGTTTACAAAGATGGCAAGGTTAGCTACAATAAAGTACAACTCGGCCAACGTCTGGGTACTGAATATGAGTTGATATCCGGTGTGGATCATAATTCACAAGTCGTGATTGCTGGTCAGAGTAATTTAAATAATGGCGCGGAAGTTGACGTTGAGAAATGAGCATCTGCAGACAAGAAGATTCATCACTTTTAATCATAAATAAATCATTATGAGTTTATACGAAGGTTCGGTTAAAAAACCGATTATGACCTCACTCTGCTTCCTTGCAGTGGTGATCATGGGGCTTTTTTCGTTATCGAAATTGCCGATCGACCTCTATCCTGATTTTGATACGAATACCATCATGGTGATTACGTATTATCCGGGAGCGAGTGCGACTGATATAGAAAACAATGTTTCCCGTCCGTTGGAAAACTCACTCAACTCGGTGAGCAATCTGAAACATATCACTTCCAAATCATCGGAAAATGTTTCTTTGATTACCTTGGAGTTTGAATATGGTAATGATATTGCTGAGATAACCAATGATGTGCGTGATAAGTTGGATATGACCAACTCTATGCTTCCGGATGATGCGGAGACACCGATTATCTTCAAGTTTAGTACAGATATGATTCCGATTGTGATGTTATCTGTGCAGGCAAACGAGAGTCAGTCTGCCCTCTATAAGATATTGGATGAAAACCTGGTTAACTCTTTGGCGCGTATTCCCGGTGTGGGAACGGTTTCAATCAGTGGTGCACCTAAACGTGAGATTCAGGTCTATTGTGACCCCAACAAACTGGAGGCTTTTGATCTGAGTGTGGAAACAATCAGTGCCATTATCGGAGCCGAAAACAGAAACATTCCTGGCGGTAGCTTTGATATTGGAAATGAGACCTACTCTATGCGTGTAGAGGGTGAGTTTGATGATTCACGTCAACTCCAAAATGTAGTGGTTGGTTCGAAGAATGGCTCCAATATCTATCTGCGTGATGTGGCAACTGTGGTCGATACCGTTGAAGAACGCGTGCAGCAAACCTATAACAATGGTGTGAAAGGAGCGATGGTCATCATCCAGAAACAGTCTGGAGCCAACTCGGTTGAGATCTCAAAAGCTGTGATGAAGGTTCTTCCCGAACTACAGGCCAAACTGCCCAGTGATGTGAAACTAGGTGTGATCGTGGACACTTCTGATAATATTATCAATACCATTGATAGTTTGAAGGAGACAG
This sequence comes from Bacteroidales bacterium, assembly GCA_028691445.1. Lineage (GTDB taxonomy): Bacteria > Bacteroidota > Bacteroidia > Bacteroidales > JAQUTK01 > JAQUTK01. Next base: position 13,044 of record JAQUZH010000014.1, read on the forward strand.
TACTCTTTGCTTTGCTCTTTGTTATTCTGGTTGTGTTCGTCTTTCTGGGAAGATGGCGTGCGACCTTGATAATATGTATCACCATTCCGCTTTCATTGATTGCCTCGTTTATCTATCTGGCAATAACCGGCAATTCGCTCAATGTGATTTCACTTTCCGCGCTCTCGATCTCCATCGGTATGGTGGTGGATGATGCCATTGTGGTGCTGGAGAATATCACCACCCATATAGAAAGAGGTGCCGAACCGAAACAGGCTGCGATACATGGTACCAATGAGGTAGCGCTTTCCGTTATTGCATCTACAATGACGATGTTTGCTGTGTTCTTCCCCTTGACCATGATCTCGGGTATGACCGGTGTGTTGTTCAAACAGTTGGGTTGGATGATGTGTGTGATCATGTTTATTTCACTTATCGCTTCTTTGTCTTTGACACCCATGTTGTGTGCGAAGTTGCTCAAACTTCAGAAAAAACAGACCAAAGCATTCAAGATCATCTATGCGCCAGTTGAAAAGGCGTTGGATGCACTAGATGATGGCTATGAGAAGTTATTGAACTGGGGTGTGCGTCATCGTTGGACAGTGATCGCAGGTTGTGTTGTCTTCTTTGTTGTCAGCTTACTTAGCTTGAGTACAATCGGTACGGAGTTTTTCCCTTCGCAGGATAATGGCCGAATTGCAGTTAAACTGGAATTGCCGGTCGGCACACGTACCGAACATGCGCAGGATCTTGCGACTAAGCTTACGCAGGAGTGGATGAGCAAATACAAAGATGAAATAAAAGTATGTAACTATACTGTCGGACAAGCAGGTTCAGACAATACCTGGGCTTCTTTATCTGATAATGGTTCGCATATTATCTCTTTCAATATCAGTTTGTTTGATGTGGCCGATCGTGAACGATCACTTGCGACAGTCTGTGATTTGATGCGTGAAGATCTGAAAGCTTATCCCGAGTTTGTCAAGAAACAGGTTATTTTGGGTGGAGCTAATACCGGAATGTCGGGTCAGACAACCGCTGATTTTGAGGTGTATGGATATGATATGAATGCAACCGACAGTATCTCTTTACAGATGAAAAGAGAACTTCTGAAAGTGAAGGGTGTTTCAGAGGTGAATATCAGCCGTGGAGATTATCAGCCTGAATATCATGTGGAGTTTGATAGAGAGAAACTTGCTTTGCATGGTTTGAATCTTTCTACAGCAGGTACTTATCTTAGAAATCGTATCAATGGTGCGACTGCTTCTAAATATCGTGAAGATGGCGATGAGTATGATATCAAGGTTCGTTATGCACCTGAATTCCGTACCAGTCTGGAGAGCTTTGAGAATATACTGATCTATAATAACAAAGGTCAGGGTGTTCGTATCAAAGAATTGGGTACCGTTGTCGAAAGCTTTGGCCCTCCTACGATTGAACGCAAAGACCGTCAGCGTGTAGTCACTGTTTCTGCGGTGATCTCTGGTGCTGCGCTTGGAGATGTGGTGGCCGATGGACAGAAGATTATCAAGACGTTACATATTCCTGAAGGTGTGACAGTAGCCGTGTCGGGTTCGTTTGAAGATCAGCAGGAGTCTTTTGCAGATCTTGCAACCTTGGGACTTTTGATTCTTATCATGGTGTTCATTGTGATGGCGGCTCAGTTTGAATCATTGAGTTATCCGTTTATTATCATGTTCTCCATACCTTTCGCATTCAGTGGGGTGATCCTTGCTTTGTTTGTAACCAACACTACATTGATTGTAATGAGTTTGCTAGGAGGAATTATGTTGATTGGTATTGTGGTGAAAAATGGTATTGTGCTTATTGACTACACCAACTTGTGCCGCGAAAGAGGGATGTCTGCCATTCAGTCTGCTATTGCTGCAGGAAGAAGCCGTCTACGTCCGGTAGTCATGACTACATTGACAACGTTGTTGGGTATGATTCCAATGGCAATCTCTCAGGGACAAGGAGCAGAGATGTGGCGACCGATGGCAATCTCTGTAATCGGAGGTCTTTTGGTCTCGACGGTTCTGACATTGATCCTTGTTCCTTCTATCTATTGCATCTTTGCAAGTGTGGGAATTAAACGTGAACGTAAATCCATGGTTCATAAACGCGAGATAGCTGCATACTATGAGGCTCATAAGTCGGAGATGGTGTCGAGAAAGAAAAGTAAAACAGAAAATTAAAGAAACAGAAGATGAAATCAGTATTAATCACATTTGATCAGGCCTACTACGATCGTATTATCTCTTTGCTTGATCACCTTAATTGTCGTGGTTTTTCATATATCGAACAGGTCAAAGGACGTGGCTCAAAGAAAGGGGAACCGCATTATGGAAGCCATGCATGGCCGGCTATGTGTTCAGCGATCATGTCTGTGGTGGAAGATGAGAAAGTCGATCCACTGCTTGAAGAACTTCATAAGCTGGATATCGCGACAGAAAAACTTGGATTACGTGCTTTTGTCTGGAATATAGAGAAGAGTATCTGATAAACAATAATTGATTGATTTAAAACCGCCGGAACGCTTGATTTCAAGTCGTCCGGCGGTTTTTCATTGCCTTTTCTTTGTCTCTAGCAGAATTGTTGTATTTTTGTGGCCGTAGTTCATACCACTTATTACTTAATCTAAGGAAATGGAAAAACAGATTCAAACGACTCCCGGACGTATCGATGTGGCAGATGCCTTGCGCGGACTTGCCGTGATGGGCATTGTTATCTTGCATAGCATCGAACATTTTAATTTCTACTCTTTCCCTCCCACGGACAGCGCGTGGCTCAATTTCTCCAATAGAGCCATCTGGGACGGACTCTTTTTTACTTTTGGCGGAAAGGCGTATGCGATATTTGCGTTGCTGTTTGGTTTCAGCTTTTATATTCAGGATTACAATACGACAAAACGGGGTGGGGACTTTCGCCTTCGTTTCCTGTGGCGTCTGGTACTTCTTTTTCTCATTGGTCAGCTCAATGCCTCTTTCTTTACCGGTGAGGTATTGGTGATGTATGCTCTTCTTGGCTTCGTATTGCCTCTTTGTTCGAGGCTTCCCAATAAACTTTTACTCCTGGTTGCTGTGCTGCTTTTCATTCAGCCGATGGAGTGGAGCAAACTCATCTATGCGATGATGCATCCGGATTATGTACCGGCTGCGCTCAGCAGTGGGCAGTACTGGGGTGCTACCGGTGCTGCACAGAGTGGAGGCACCTTTCTGGAAACAGTAAAAGTGAATCTATGGGAAGGCCAACTTGCAAGTCTTACATGGGCGTGGGAGAATGGACGTATCTTTCAGACGCCCGGCTTATTCTTACTGGGACTCTGGATCGGCCGAAAGAAACTCTTTGAATACAGTGAGAAGAACATTCGTTTCTGGTTGGGATTGCTGGCCTTCTCTCTTCTTTGTTTCTTTCCCATTTATGGCCTACGAAGCATGGTGCCCGATTTTGTGCAGAATGGCGTATTGCAGACTCCTCTTTCATTGATTCTTAAGTGTTATTCCGATCTATCCTTTATGTTGTTTCTTGTTGCAGGGGTGGTACTGGTGTACTATCTCAGTCCGTTACGACCATTGATAAACAAGATATTACCCTATGGAAAGATGAGTTTGACCAATTATATCACACAGTCTTTAGTCGGTTCCTTCCTCTTTTACAACTGGGGTTTGAAACTGGATGTTGGTACCACCTGCAGTGCTTTGATAGGGGTTTGTCTCTTTGCCGTACAGCTTGCATTTTGTACCTGGTGGATGAAACACCATTCACACGGCCCTTTGGAGTACGTGTGGAAGAAGGCAACCTGGATTGGTTCCAAAAGAAAAAATAGTCATCAATAAATAACTGAATATGAAAAAGAAAGTCGGGATCTTGCTATTTGGCGTCCTTATCTTTTCCTCGTGTGGCTTACTTGACAATGAGCAGGCCTCCGCTAAATATCGTCTGTGGGCAGATCAACCTGCCAAACGTTTTGAGGAGAGTTTCCCGCTGGGCAATGGCCGTCTGGGAATGATGCCGGATGGAGGTATAGCCAAAGAAACGATTGTGCTGAATGATATTACACTTTGGTCCGGATGTGTCACGGACAACAGTAACCCCGAGGCAGCCAGTGCGTTGCCGGAGATTCGCGAACTACTCAAACAGGGTAAGAATGAAGAGGCGCAGCGTCTGGTATACAAAACGTTTGCTTGTAGCGGGGGAGGAAGTTCGAATCCGCGATATGGCTCGTTTCAGATTCTCGGTAATCTCAAACTTACCTATCAATATGATGCAAATAGTGAGAAAGTGACCGATTACAAGCGGGACTTAGTACTTGATAATGCCATGGCACATACCTCCTTTACATTAAACGGAGTAAACTATTCGCGTGAATACCTGACCTCTTTCTCTGATGATGTGATGATAGTACGGCTGAAGGCCGACAAGAAAGGGAAACTCAGTTTCACGGCGACATTGGATCGTCCCGAACGCTTTGTCACCCAGCCGGAGGGCGACGCGCTGCTTATGCAAGGCGAACTGAACAGTGGAGCTGCAGGAATACCGGGTATGAAGTATGCGGCTATCATGAAGATACAGACAGACGGAAAGCAAACGATGCAGGGGAATGTCATGGAGGTACATAATGCTTCGACGGCAACGCTCTATCTCTCGGCCGCGACAAACTTCAGAGGAGTGGATCAACTGGCTACCAGCAAGGAGTTGTTGTTGAAAGCGAGCAAGGTAAACTATACAAAAGAACTCAAACTTCACAGTAAGAAATTTCAGGCATTGTTTGATCGGGCAGACGTAAACTTTGGAGTAAGTAAGTTTGACTCACTGACCACATTGCAACGTCTGAATGCTTTTTACAAAGACAATACCCAAGATCCTTTCTTTGCGGCATTATACTTTCAGTACGGCCGCTACCTGCTGATCAGCAGTACCCGTACCGGATTGCTGCCACCCAACCTTCAGGGATTGTGGTCTAATACGATTCAGACTCCGTGGAATGGCGATTATCACATGAACATCAATGTACAGATGAACCACTGGCCGGTTGAAATGACCAATCTCGCCGAACTTCACGAGCCATTTATTGAGCAGACCAAGTCGTTGGTAAAGCCCGGAGAGGAGACAGCCCGCGTCTTTTACAAGGCTCAGGGATGGGTGGCTCACATGATGACCAATGTTTGGGGATTTACCGAACCGGGAGAGAGTCCGTCGTGGGGTGCTACTAATACCGGGGGAGGATGGAATTGCGAACATCTCTGGGATCACTATGCGTATAACATGGATAAGGAATACCTGAAGAGCGTTTATCCGGTCTTAAAGGGAGCTTGCGACTTCTTTCTCAGTATGTTGACGGAAGAACCTAAGAATGGTTGGCTCGTGACCGCTCCCTCTTCTTCTCCCGAGAATGCTTATCTGCTCGACGGAAAAGCATTGAATGTCTGCATGGGACCCACAATGGACAATCAGATCATTCGCGAACTTTTTACCAATACTGCCGCGGCTGCCAAAATACTGGGAGTGGATGCGAAATTTTGCGAAGATATGGAGGCTGCGAAAGCCAAACTCCCTCCTCACCAGATCGGTAAATACGGTCAGTTGATGGAGTGGCTTGAAGATTACGAAGAGACAGATATCCATCACCGTCATGTGTCGCACCTGTATGGTTTGCATCCAAGCAATCAGATCACACCCACTTCGACACCCGAACTGGCCGCGGCTGCCCGTGTCACCCTCAGACGTCGAGGTGATAGCGGTACCGGCTGGTCGCGTGCCTGGAAAGTAAACTTCTGGGCCCGTTTGGCTGATGGCAACCATGCTTATAAAATGCTGACTGAGTTGCTGCATCCCGTTTCAGATGGCGGATATAACTATAGCAATGGCGGAGGCAGTTATCCCAATCTGTTTGATGCCCATCCACCTTTCCAGATTGATGGTAATTTTGGAGGATGCAGCGGTATTGCAGAGATGTTGCTTCAGAGTCATGCCGGCTTTATTGAATATCTTCCTGCTTTGCCGGATGCACTGTCTGATGGATCGTTTCATGGGTTTCGCGTAAGAGGAGGGGCCGAAACAGATGCGATGTGGGAAAAAGGGGTCTTGAAACAAATAGAACTACGTGCCACAGCAGATAATACATTCAGAATCAAGCTAACTTCCCCGGAATTCAAAGCTCTCGTTAATGGAAAAGAGGACAAAAAGATCGTTTCGGAAGATGGTTTTATTCAAGTTTCATTGAAAAAAGGAGATCGATTAAATCTCTCTTTAACGGCTTTGTAAGAATAAAAGCGTATTTTTGTCTCACTGAAGCACTAAAATTTAGATTAGAATGGAAAAAGTTGTATGGAAGATTGGCCTCGTTGCTCATGATGCAATGAAGCAGGATTTGATTGAGTTTGTACTCTGGAATTCGGAACGACTGAAAGGGCATAAGTTCTTATGTACAGGAACAACAGGTCGATTGATTAAAGAGGCTTTGGCAGAGAAGCATCCCGATGAAGAGTGGGACATCACAATCTTGAAATCCGGTCCGCTCGGAGGTGACCAACAGATGGGTTCCCGTATCGTAGAAGGAGAAGTGGATTATCTTTTCTTTTTTACCGACTCGATGACCCTTCAGCCACATGATACCGATGTCAAGGCATTGACCCGGCTTGCCGGTGTGGAAAATATTGTCTTTTGCTGCAATCGGTCGACGGCTGATCATATTATATCCAGTCCGTTGTTTGAAGATCCGACCTATACCAGAATCAAAAAAGATTACAGTTTTTATACCAATCGTTTCAAAGAAAAAGATATTGTTAGTCAGGCTGTGGAGAAAACTGTTGCCAAAAAGACAAAATAAGATCTCTTGTGAGAATAAGCTGTCGTTGACAAAAGGGATGAATAACCATCGTGTTGTTCATCCTGCTTAAACCGTTTTTTTCTTCAAAATTACTTTTAATACGATGAGACATCTAGTTTACACCACTTTGTTTACCGTGCTCACCCTCACTGTGAGCGCGCAAAACTTTAACCCGATTGTGCCAGATAACATTGCCGATCCTTCTATCTCGAAGTTTGGTGATACCTATTATCTCTATGCGACCTCAGATATCAACAGAGGACTATCGCAGGCGGGTACTCCTGTGGTGTGGAAATCAAAAGACTTTGTAAACTGGAGCTTTGAGGGATCGCTCTTGTCGGGTATTGACTGGGCGAAAGGCTATAGCTATACCGATAAGAATGGCAAACAGCGAACGGGCTATTTCCGTTACTGGGCACCGGGAAGGGTGATCAAGAAAGAGGGAAAATATCTACTTTATGCGACCATTGTCAGTCCGGATGAAACCTGTCCGACCTACGTGTTTGTCGCGGATAAACCGGAAGGACCTTTTCGCGTGACCAATGGAGATGGCATTTTTGCCAAAGGAATGGAAGGCGCCAAGATACAGACGACACCCATTCTCTCCGACATTGACGGCGAACCTTTCGTGGATGAAGATGGGCAGGGATATATCTTTTGGCGCAGACGGAAAGCGGGACGGTTGAGTGCCGACTTTCTCTCGCTGGAAGGAGCCGAACGTACTCTTTCCACCAAGCGGACACCTTATTCCGAGGGACCGGTGATGTTTAAACGCAAAGGCATCTATTACTATATCTACACCCTGAGTGGCAGCGAAAATTATGTCAATGCCTATATGATGAGTAAGGAGGGACCTCTTACCGGTCTTGAAGCGCCCGAAGGGAATGATATTTTCATCTTTTCATCCATACCCAACAATGTGTGGGGACCGGGACACGGGAATGTGTTTTACGATGAGAAGAGCGACAGCTATTATTTCGTTTATCTCGAATATGGAGAAGGAGGCACTACCCGTCAGGTCTTTGCCAATAAGATGGAGTTTAATTCGGATGGTACGATCCAAACGATCACACCCGACAGGAAAGGGGTCGGCTATCTGGCAAAGAGCAGGCAGAAGAGAACCAATCTGGCCCCAATGGCCGTTGTCACAGTATCCAGTGCCACAGAGAACAGAGATATAACCCGCAGCATCGAGACACAACCCAATGATCCATTACCGGAAAAAGGTTCGGTGCAAGAGGTCAAACGGACCCATACCTACGTGGGCAAAAATGTCGTTGACAACTCCAATGGATCACGTTGGATCGCTGCTCCCGGTGATGATAAACCGTGGATCATGCTGGACCTCCAAAAGAAAACGAAGGTGTCGGAGTGCGATTTCTTCTTCACACAACCAACGCTGGGTCATGCTTGGGTATTGGAAAAATCATTGGACGGTGTCAAATGGACACTCTGTGATCAGGAAGGAGAAGTGGCGGTTCGTTCGCCGCACATCGCCAAAGGAATAGGGAAAGCGCGTTATCTGCGGTTGAAGATCACACAGGGTGTACCGGGCCTTTGGGAATGGAAAGTGTATGGCAAATAAAACGATGAAAAGAGAAAAACCGACTCATAAAGAAAAACCTATTGTTGCGTTGATCTATGACTTTGACGGCACCCTATCGCCCGGCAATATGCAGGAGTATGCTTTCATTCAGGCGATCGGAGCCAACAAAGAAGAGTTTTGGAAAGAAAATAATCAGCTTGCCGCTGAGCAGGATGCCGATCCCGTGCTCACCTATATGTTTATGATGATGCTTAAGGCAATGGGTAAAGGCGTCTCTTTGAAGCGGGAGAGTTTTCAGAAGTTTGGTGCTTCGGTGCCGCTGTTTAAAGGTGTGAAAGATTGGTTTGACCGTATCGATGCCTATGCCCAAAGCAAGGGGATCGTCATTGAACACTATATCAACTCCTCCGGACTGAAAGAGATGATCGAAGGTACTGTCATTGCCGATAAATTCAAGCAGATCTATGCCTGTTCGTATATGTATAGTGTAGATGGCGTCGCCCAATGGCCTGCGGTGGCTGTCAATTTTACTACAAAGACTCAGTTCCTCTTCCGAATCAATAAAGGAGTGGAAAGCACAAAAGAGATCCACAAAGTCAATGAGTTTGTCAAAGAGTCCGATCGTCGTGTCCCTTTCAGCCGGATGATTTACTTTGGCGATGGGGAGACCGATATCCCTTGCATGAAACTGGTCAAGCAACAAGGAGGACATTCCATTGCGATTCATCATTCCAAGAGCAACGTCAAAGACATCACAGAGCAACTCATCAAAGATGAACGGGTCAACTTTGTCTGTCACGCCGATTATTCGGAAGGGAAGGAGATCGATCAGGTCGTAAAAACAATTCTCGACAAGATAAAAGCCGATTGTGAGTTTAACAACCTGATGTTACGCCACAAAGAGAAGATCATCCATCCCACTCCCGACGCTGAGTAATCGATTAATATATACCTCCTTTCCTACCAACAGATAGCCATCACTTTTGCTGTCTCTGCTTAATCATCCGTTCAACTTGATCCAATCATCTATATAAACGGTATAAAACATCAGGACATTTGTTCCGTTTCACATTCATGAAACGCTCTAAACATCAGGTTCTTTTTTGCCGGTTAACAGTATATTTTGTGGAAGAGTGACTTGAGAGTCAAATCTCTCAACGGCACTATTTGACTGGAATAATAAAATCATTCGATATTGTTTGGATTATTGAATTGAATATATACTTTTACGTGTTTTTAATTCATATTTTTATAGACTATAAGAATGATCACATGAAAACACTTCACTTCAAATGCACCTCTTCCCTGCTTCTTATCACAGCCTTGTTTATTACAAGTATGAATATATGGAGCCATGCGTTACCGGAAAATACAGATACCGATAACAAGCAAATCACTCTGGGTCAGCGGATCACCGGCATGGCCTCTCTCATGAGGGATCACTATCCCGAGAAGATTTACATCCAGACGGATCGTCCCATCTATAACCTCTACGATACCATCTGGTACAAGGTGTGGGTCATGCAGGCAGGTACACTCCTGCCCACCGAAAAGAGTCAGCTGGTCTATGTCGATCTGATTAATGAAGCAAACAGAGTGACCCAAAGCGCACAATATACTCTCAAGGGAGGAAGTGCCAACGGACAGTTTGTACTCACCAAAGCCATTCAGGACAAAGGACTCTATCGTATCCGCGCTTATACCCGTTGGCAGAAGAACTTTGGAGACTCCGCCTGCTTCGAGAAGATTATTCCCATCTGGGGAGATAAAGACAAGGAACAGGAAAACAAGAGGTTCGTCTCCATAACCAACGCGGCAAACAGGGAACTCTTTATCACACAGGGACAATTTCAGAAGCGCAAACAGAAAGCGGAGGAAGAGAAGCTTTTGGAAGCACAGAAGAGAGCCAACCGGGAATTCGAACTGGATGTACAGTTCCTGCCTGAAGGAGGCAAACAGATCGCAGGGGTACCCAACCGGGTGGCATACAAAGCACTCTTCCCCGATGGAAGAAGTGTGGCTGTAGAGGGAATGATTGTCGATCAGAACGGCAACGATATTGTTTCTTTTGCCTCTGAGCACAAAGGAATGGGTTCGTTTCTCTTGCTGCCGGACACAGGCAAACAGTATTCCGCCCGTCTCTTTAACGACCAACTTATCCCTCTCCCTGCTGTCGAAAAGGAAGGAGTCACACTCATGGTTGTCTCCAAACCAACGACTGACACGCTGGTTGTTGCAGTCAATGGTTCTTCGGGGGTTGTCGCCAATCAGTCACAGTTTACACTGCTGGCCGAATCCCGCGGACTGCCTACCAAAGAGGCGTATAACATTACGATGAACAAGTCGCGGGTCCTACTCCGCATCCCCAAAGAGAATCTGAAGTCCGGTATCAACCGACTCACCCTCTTCACTGCCGAAGGGAAGCCGCTCTGTGAACGGTTGGTGTATATTGACCGGAAAGACGAATTGAAGTTTGACGTAAAAGCAAACTGGGAGATCAAGTCCGATACCGATCAGATGATGACGCTGAAGATTCGTCCGCAACTTGAAGGGAAGTCTGTTGCAGGTTCCTTTGCCGTGAGCGTCACCAACAAGAATCGGGTACCGGTAGATTCCATTCAGAAGACTTTCCGATCCGAGATGCTCCTCTCTTCCGATCTGAAAGGATTCATCGAGACTCCGGGATATTACTTTAATAATCCCTACGACAGCATCTGCAAGCAACTCGATTTAGTACTGCTCACCCACGGATGGAGAGGCTATGGCTGGGATGATGTCACAAGAAAGAGTTTCACACATCTGCCCGACACCTCCTTCACAGTTTCAGGAACAGTTGTCAATCTTCTCTTAAAACCAATTGAAGGAAGAAGAGTCACCTTGTTTGTGCAGGGAGGAAAGACGATTGCCAAAGAGACGAAGACAGATAAGAACGGACGGTTCGCTTTTGAAAATCTGGATATCAGGGAAACCTCCATGGCCCGAATCAATATTGAGAAGACAAAGAATAAAAGGAATCTGGGACTCGGCATAAAGCTGGATAGCATCTACGAAAAGCCCAAATTCCCGATTGTACCTCTCGAAGATTATCTCTATGAATCGGAAGAGATTGACTCTCTGATGTTTGGTTACGAAGAAAAAAAGGAAGAAGACAACAGTTATCTGGACAGCCTTCGCAAACAAAAAGGAATTCATCTGCTAGGAGAAGTTACCGTAACCGAACGAAATAAAATAGCCAAGTCCTACAATAAAAATGGTGGTGGTGTGGCAGACATTGTAGTTGACTCTGCACAGATCGGACGATACGATGCCTATGCCAATGTGATTGATATTCTCAAAGCGGAGATTCCCGGATTTAAGAAAGACAACAGTTCGCCAAGTGATGAGTATGGGCATCTTGTATTTCGCCAATATGACTACTATAATATTGATGGGAAACCTATCTATTTTTGGATTGATGCCGAAGTACTCTCTACTAAACTAACATTTGAACCTCCAAAGAACCCTATTGATACAATAATACCGGCAGATGAGCTTGAATACGCTATCCTTAATCGAACCGATTATTTACTGCAAGGTTTAGCTGGTAACGATGTAAGAGCCATTGAAGTCCTGACTACAAAAGAAAATCTCGCTAACTACGACAGAAAATCAGGTCTTCCGCCACCGCCTGGTCAGAAACCAATGCCGATAGTTCTTGACTACCAGAATCGTCCCATAGGAGCAATAGTAATAATAACTACCAAATCAGGAAAAGGTCCGCGCGATATGGCTTCATTGAAAACCTATTTTACAGAACTACACGGAAGCTCCATCTCTAAGAGTTTTTATGTGCCAAAGTACTATCCGAAAGATCAGATCGATCAGATTAACTACGACGCAAAGCATATCTATTATTGGAACCCCGCCTTGCTGACAAATGGAGAGCAAGACGTGGAAGTCTCCTTCCCGGTAGGCGCTTACATGAAGGGTAACCTGCAACTGGAGATAGAAGGCAGTGATCAACGGACATATCGGCACATTCAGACAGGATATTCATATCAAATAAGAAAACAAATGAGAATAATTATCTTTGCATTGCTACCATTACTGGTAGGGTGTACAAATGTACAAAACAAAGGGATCGA
>JAQUZH010000181.1 GCA_028691445.1 Bacteroidales bacterium
TCATTGTGGACGACAATAAAGATGTGCTCTTCGCACTCAACCTGTTGCTCGAACCCCAAGTGGAGAAGATCAAAGTCGCTACTTCGCCGGAGAAAGCGGAGGCACTGGTCAAAAGTTTTCAGCCGGACGTCATTCTGCTGGATATGAATTTCAGCAGCGATGCGATTGAAGGAGAAGAAGGTTTCGAGTGTTTGAAGCACATCCTTTGCATCGACCCGCAGGCTGTCGTGCTTTTCATGACGGCTTATTCGGATACGGACAAGGCGGTGCGGGCTATCAAAGCCGGTGCGATGGATTTCATTCCGAAGCCCTGGGAGCGGGAGAAACTCCTCTCCACCTTGTCGGCCGCACTGAAACTTCGTTATTCCCAACAGGAGGTAAATCAACTCAAAGAACAAGTATCGGCATTGACAACACCGGGAGAGGAGACCGTCGAACTGATCGGTCAGTCGCCTGCGATGGAAGAGGTGTTTCGGTCGATAGATAAGCTGGCGGGTACCTCGGCCAATATCCTGGTGCTGGGGGAGAATGGAACAGGAAAGGATCTGGTGGCGCGCGCCTTGTACCGCAACTCGCCACGTCTCTGGGCTCCTTTTGTAAGCATTGACCTCGGGGCTATTCCGGAGACACTCTTTGAGAGCGAACTCTTTGGCTATGAGAAAGGGGCTTTTACGGATGCGAAAGCTGCCAAGGCGGGACGTATCGAGGTGGCTAACGGAGGCACTTTGTTTCTGGACGAGATAGGCAATCTCTCGTTGCAGATGCAGGCCAAACTGCTGACTGTGATTGAGAAGAAACGAATCAGCCGATTGGGAGCTACTTCGTCTGTGTCGGTTGATATACGTTTGATATGTGCAACAAACCGAGATCTGCGGGCGATGGTGGAAGAGGGCACTTTTCGCGAGGATTTACTGTACCGTATCAATACGATGGAGATACATATTCCGCCTTTGCGTGAGCGTGGCAAAGATATTTTACTGCTGGCAGACTATTTCCTGAACAAATACACCTATAAATATAAGAAAGTGATCTATTCTATCGCTTCCGACGCACAAGCCAAATTGCTGAAATATGCGTGGCCCGGCAATGTGCGCGAACTGCAACATGCGATGGAACGGGCTGTCATCCTGTGTGATGGTAAGACGCTGCGTTCTGAACATTTCACGCTCCAGCCTCCGACGCGTAAAGTAAAAGAGGAGCAAGAAGTGTCGCTGAATCTTGAACTACTCGAACGGCAGGCTATTGATAAAGCGATGCGGCTTTGTGATGGTAATGTGACCCGTGCCGGTGAGATGCTGGGGATCTCACGGTATGCCTTGTATCGCAAACTCAAAGAACTGAATTTATGAAACGCGGCATCGGGATCTTATTGGCGGTCTGCATTGCCTTTAGCTTGCTCTCTGTGGCAGAATGGTGGCTTTTTAGTCACGAATTCTACTTCACAGCCATTTCGGGTGTGTTGATTCAGCTGTTGCTTGTCTGGTATCTGTACCGACGCGAAGTCATCCTTGCTGATCGTATGGAGCGGATGATCGATGCGATCCGCTATTCGGATTTATCCTATCGACCTGTGTTGAACTCCTCGGGCGAGGTGATCAGCCATCTCAACCGACAGATGGACAAAGCGCTCACCTATTTTCGTCAGCGACAGTTTGAGGGAGAGGCCAAGCAGCAATATTATGACTCCTTACTCAGCACTATTGATGCAGGTATCCTGGTGATTGACAAGCAGGGGGTGGTACAATGGTCTAACGAGGCTGTGCTTCGCTTGCTGAGTAAAAAGAGACTGGGGAATGTCGATGATCTTGTCTCTCTCCATCCAAACTTTCCCAACTTGTTGCTCTCTCTGCGACCCGGCAAGACAGAAGTGATACTGATTGATCAGCCGGAAGGATGCTGCGAACTCGCCGTAACCGGTTCGTCGTTTATCTCACAAGACACCGAACTGATGCTGGTGAGTCTGAAAAATATCCATTCGGTGTTGGAAGAGAATGAGATTGAGGCATGGCAGAAACTGATCCGTATTCTGACGCATGAGATTATGAATTCCATCGCACCGATCATCTCGCTCTCCGAGACGGTGACAGAGAGGGCGGAGAGTCATGGCATGAACAAGAAGGATTATGAGGTGATGCTCCAATCCATGCAGGTGATACACCGACGCAGCAAAGGACTCTTGGGCTTTGTCGAGAACTACCGCAAGCTGACAAAGATTCCGGTTCCCCGATTGGAACCTCTTCCAGCGGAAGCTCTTTTCTCGGATTTGCGTAACCTCTTTCCCGATGATCCCGCTTCACTCTCCTTTGCGTTGAGCAATCCGCGTACCGAACTTTTTGTCGATCGTTCGCAGATCGAACAAGTATTGATCAATCTGATCAAGAATGCGCAGGAGGCAGGAGTGGAAGGGCAGCAGGTGCAGATCCATGTGGAAGGAACATTGGTTGCATTGCCTCACTGTTACCAGATTACTGTGTCAGACAATGGACGCGGCATCGTGCCTGAAGCCATAGATAAGGTGTTCATCCCTTTCTTTACCACCAAAACCAACGGATCGGGCATCGGACTAAGTCTTTGCAAGCAGATTATGAGTTTGCATGGCGGCACCATCTCTGTCGCTTCAACACCCGGCAAAGGCTCTCTCTTTACGCTAAGGTTCTATAACTTTAATGTGTAGCGATCTCTTGTGTCTGTTTTCCCGTAAGAGCCTCTGAAAGATTCTCTTTATTTCTGTTAAATGTGCCTCATATTGTATTAAAATCAATGTCTGACTGTTATAAATACACACTTTTGTCGTCTTACAAATAACTATGGATAAAGAGAAGTTCATACAAACGATAGTACCACTCCGTGAAAAACTCTCGGTTTATGCCTCACGCTATCTGGCAGATCGTGAGGATATCGAAGACGCAGTGCAGGAGACGTTTATTCGTTTGTGGAACGTGCGCGACAAACTCTCTTTTTATCTGAGTAAAGAAGCTTTAGCGAAAACCATCCTGAAGAATATCTGTTTGGACAAACTTCGGGAGCATAAATATAATTTTTCACCGTTGGATGCAGTCAGAGAGTTGCAAGACAAAGAGGAAGATCCCTATCAGTTGCTCGAGACCCGCAACAAAGTCGAAGTGGTCAAACTGATTATCTCTACACTGCCTTCGTTGCAACAGATGGTGATTCGGATGAAAGATATAGAAGGATATGAAGTCGATGAGATAGCTGAAATTATGGATTGCAAAGAAACAGCCGTCATGGTGACGCTTTCACGGGCACGCAAACGGGTACGCGAAGAGTATATGAAAATCAATGAAAGGAGAAACGGACAATGAAAAAGATCGATGAATTACTGGATAAATATTTTGAAGGAGCTACTTCCGCTGCGGAAGAACAGCAGCTGAAAGACTATTTTGCTCAGGAGAAAGAGATCCCTTTGCACTTGCAGGCATATCAAGATATGTTTGTCTCCCTGGCATTGCTCTCTGATGTGAATACAAAGAAGGAGCCAGTCACGATCATGAAACCGGTCCTGACCACGATCCACAGACATCGTATCTTCATGCAGGCAGCAGCTTCTGCGGCGATACTATTCTGTCTGACGGTGGGTGGAGGCATTTATTACCACAGCAAAGAGGCTCAACAAGGCTATGTGATTATCAATGGCGAGCGCTATACAGACAAAAATCTGATTCTTTCCTGCATGGAGAGTTCGTTGTCTGAAGTAACAGATTATCCGGAGGACGTGCTTTTTCTGGAAGGTGAGTATCAAGAATAAAGATAAATAATAAGATAGGAGAAAGAAGGATGAAACAATTATTCAAACGCTGGAACCTGATAGCAATCATGTTGCTTATTCCTATGTGCGGATGGGCACAGAAGGATCTGAAGATCATGGCTCTGTTTGATGAATACGGCAAAAAGAAGGGGAGTACCATGGTTGAACTCTCCAAAGAGATGCTCGAGGCGTATGATATGACGCTTTATAGGAGCATCACAATCAGTGAGGATGAGAAAGCCATCCAAAAAGCGCAAAAGTATATTGCAGAAGACAAGAAGAAAGCAAAGAAGATCAAGGAGGTGGTCAATAAAGGACTGATTGTATCCGGCTATTATCAACTCATTGCCAAGACAGACAAAGGGATGAATCGATTCATCTTGTTTAAAGTGTCGCGTAGAGGAAGTGTAAGCATTGTCTATATTGAGGGCAAGCTCGATTCCGATGATTTGGTCACCTTGTTGTTTATGTTTAAAACAGAATAGTATAAATCTTACAATGTATATTGTCATGAAACAGGTTTTTATAGGTACCTTGCTCTTTATAACTGGGAGCCTCTCGGCTATCGCTCAAACGACACCTATGTCGGTCGATTCTTCTACAATGAAGGAAGATTTGGCTTATCTTTCTCTGAAAGGAGATACAATTATTACCACGGAGACAACAACAACGGTGACTACTACAGTGGTCGAAGGAAACGATACGGTGCTGGTCTCAAACGAACAACGGGAGTTAAAGAAAGATGACTATTTTACATTCAAAATCCGCAAGCCCTTTCGTAGGAATAAAAACCCTCACTTTGCAGGGTTTGCGATGGGTTTTACCAACCTCATAGCGAGTGGCACGATGCATCCCAGCCGCGACATCTCTCTAATTGCCGGGAAGTCTTTTCAGTATGACTTCAACTTTATTGAGCATAGCTGGAACTTGCGTCCCGATGGCTTGGCCATTGCCGTCACAGGTCTGGGTATCCGGTGGAACCGCTATTTCCTGGATGGATACAATACCTATCTGAAAGAGAGTGGACTGGGAATCACAGAGGTGCGGCGAGATGCTAACTCGTGGAGAGATTACAAAAGCAGCCGTTTCCAGACTACTTTCATTACGGTCCCGTTGTTGATTGAACGTCAGTTTGGCGACAAACAGGAGTTCTTCATGTCCATTGGTGCCGTTGCCGCCTTTAAGCTCGGTTCGTTTTCGCGTGCTACCTGCTATGATCATTTCTACGGCACAAAGAGTAAGGTTACCTTCAACCGTGATTTAAATGTTCGTCCGGTCAATGCCGATCTGCTCTTTCAGACAGGAGGAAAGCATTTCAGTCTTTACGCCCGCTATGGCCTGTTTCCAGTCTTTGAAGACCGTAAAGGTCCGGATGTCCACTCCATAGCCTTCGGTGCAATGATACCATTCTGATGTCATAGGTCAGAAAATGGAACAGCGGGCTGTCTCTGTCGTGGAGGTAGCCCGTTGTCTGTATGTATGCTCCTCTTCACTTCCTTTATGCCGCAAAGGTGCTGAAAGGAA
>JAQUZH010000182.1 GCA_028691445.1 Bacteroidales bacterium
ATATTGGCTTCTACGGTTTTGGGCGCTGTGTCTGATTTCTGCAGTTTGGCGTGGGACAAAAATGAGATCTGCCAGCGGACGCTGGTGCTGGAACAACTACTTACGACCGGAGGCGGATGGCAAGATCAGTACGGCGGAGTGCTGCAAGGTGTGAAACTACTGCAAACTAATCCCGGCTTTAATCAGTCTCCGCTGGTGAGATGGCTGCCGGAGTATCTGTTTACCCAACCGGAATATCAGAAATGTCACCTCTTATATTACACCGGACTGACCCGTACTGCCAAAGGCATATTAGCTGAAATAGTGCGTGGCATGTTTCTTAATTCGACCAACCATCTTTCTTTGCTCCAGGATATGAAGTCACATGCGCTGGATCTGTATGAAGCCATTCAGCGAGGCAATTTTGAAGAGACCGGCAAACTTCTTGGGAAGTCGTGGGAACAAAACAAATTATTGGATGCAGGAACCAATCCCCCCGAGGTGGAAGCAATTATTCGGCAGATCCGGGATTATTGTCTCGGCTACAAACTTCCCGGAGCCGGTGGTGGCGGGTTTCTGTATATGGTGGCGAAAGATCCCGAAGCAGCAGCACGCATTAAAAATACGCTCCATCAAAACCCATTGTTTGCAGGAGCGCGGTTTGTGGGCATGTCTTTGTCGGAAAAAGGGCTTCAGATCAGTCGCTCCTGACTTGTACGTGATCAGCGACAAAAGAGGAATCAGTAGCTCAATTGATGTTTAATTACCCGAAAATAGAAGATGTGTCTGACTTTTTTATACTTTTGCCCTTTTAAATGAACGAAAGATGACACTAGACGAAATTCGCGGTCTAATCCAAATGAACAAGCTGGAAGAGGCGGAAATAGAATTGAAACTTCTCTCTCAGAATGAACCCTCAGAAGCTGTTTTTCTGTTGTTGGGCAATCTCTGTCGCAAAAGAGGAGACTGGCAACATGCGCTAAACTACTATTATGAGGCGCTGGAGCTCAATCCTGAAGGGGAAGCGAAGATGTCCATTGAGCATATTCAAAATATACTGGAGTTTTCGAACAAGGATCTAATAAATCCTTGAAAGTTGTCTGTATATTTTTCCGGATTAGAACAGGATTCGTTAGTAATGAACGGAATAACAGAAGAAACAGTGTCGAATTTAATTATAGATCAAGGTAATACATCAGCCAAAGTTGCTGTGTTTGAAGCCGATCGTTTGCTGTTGGAAGAGACGCACGAACAGTTGCAAGTGGAGCGGTTGCGCGTACTTTGTGACACTTATTCCGTTCGCAACGCGATCCTCTCCAATGTCAACAAACCCTCTGAAGAGGTTCATGCTTTTTTGGAAACTTACATGGATACATGGATCTGTTTGGATCATCAGACGCCCCTGCCCATCAAGAATCTTTATTCGACGCCCGAAACTCTGGGAGCTGACCGACTGGCGGCCGTAGTGGGGGCAGACAATATAAAACCGAATGGCTCGTTATTGGTCATAGATTCAGGAACGGCGGTTACGTATGATTTTATTGATAAGGGAACGTATCACGGTGGGAACATTGCCCCCGGCTTACGTATGCGATTTCGTGCTTTGCATGAATTTACCTCCAGATTGCCTCTGTGTGGACAAGAAGATGAGATCCCTCTGCTAGGAACAGATACGCAAACCGCTATTCAATCGGGCGTTGTCAATGGCATGTTGTTTGAAATGGAAGGGGTAATCGGTCACCTGAAAGAGCGTTATCCTAACCTTTATATATTTTTAACTGGAGGAGATGCATTTTTCTTTGAATCACAGCTAAAAAGTGCGAACTTTGTCGATTGTTTCTTGGTCATGAAAGGCCTTAATAGAATATTGAATTATAATGTCAAATAAGAATAAAGTCGTTGGATATCTGCTGCTGGCATTTTTGCCTTTTTGCGCGATAGCACAAAATGTTACAAACTCGCCTTATTCCCGTTTTGGGCTGGGTAGATTGTCTGATAATTCCGTGGGTGCCAATCGCTCAATGGCAGGTACAGGTATCGGAATACGGTCGTGCGATACGATCAATGGAATTGTGTCGATCTCTCAGATCAATCCGCTTAATCCGGCTTCCTATTCGGATATTGAGTTGAATAACTTTTTGTTTGATTTCGGACTCTCCGCCGAGAAATCGACGCTAAGCGACTCGCGCAACAAACTGACGTATAACAATGGTGCGCTGGACTATATCATTATGGCGTTTCCTCTCTCCTCGAAGCTGGGCTTTAGTGGCGGTTTAATGCCCTACTCAGCATCCGGATACAATTTCCGTTCGTCGGAAACGATCATGCAACCGAATGGTTTGACGACCGGTATTACGGCTCAACAGGATTATATCGGTTCAGGAGGTATTTCACAACTCTATGCCGGACTCGGTTATTCGATCAAGAAAGATTTGTCGGTCGGATTAAATATCAAATATCTTTTTGGTTCTGTGTCCAACTCGCGGTTGGTCTCCTTTCCGGAGAGTTCTTCTCTCTATTTCATTAATTATGAAAACAAGATTCAGGTCAATGATTTGAAGTTTGATCTGGGTGTGCAATATACCTATCGTCTGAATCAGAGAGAGAATCTGACCTTTGGAGCTATCTTTAGTCCCGGAAAGAGCATGCACTCCAGTACCGAGTTAAACAAAAGTTATGGCACCGGTTCGACGACCGATACCACGCTCACGCTTACCAATACCGGTTCTTTCGATTTCCCGAATACCGTTGGAGTAGGTCTTTCCTATAACAAAGATAACAAGCTCACAGTTGCAGCCGATTTTGAATACCAAATGTGGAGTGATGCACGTTATTATAGTAAAAAGGATACACTGAATATCAGAGCCCGTTTGTCGTTGGGAGCGGAATATGTTCCCTCGTTGCTTAGTCGAAATATATTGAAGTCCATGCATTACAGAGCCGGATTTTCCTATGAGCAATCCTATATTAATGTAAATGGAAATTCAGTCAATGCGTATCGTGCGACTGTCGGTATCGGAATACCTTACCGCTCGTCGGGATCCATGATCAATCTTGGTTTTGAGTATTCATTAATACCATCCACAAGTGTGACCCGGGTTCAGGAAAAAGGATATAAAGTGACATTAGGTATCTTGTTTAGCGAACTCTGGTTTAAGAAGAGAGTCTTTAAGTAAAAACAAAATAAAGGATAAATAAAATGAGAGTAAAGTTGTTTGCAGCCGGATTGCTTCTAAGTATGGCAAACGGATATGCGCAGAAGGGAGTCGATGACGGATCCAAATTCGGAAAAGGCGATGATAGTATCCGTTGCGTAGTAAGTTTGAACCAGTTGTCTGTAGATATCAAATCAGAGAACTATCCTGATGCTGAAAAGTTTTTCAATGTAGTCTACAACGAATGTCCGAGTTGTACTGAAAATCTGTATGTAAGATATGCACCCAGACTTTTTTCATGGAAAATGAAGAATGAAAAAGATTCCGTGAAGAGAGGGGAGATCCTGAAACAATGGATTGATATGTATGATAAACAGATTAAGTACTTTGGTGAGACTGGAAAAAATCCAACAGGATGGATCATTGGAGAAAAAGCAAAAGTCTATTTCAATCACATCAGCCATTCGGATCTCAAAGGAACGAAGCAGGCTTATGAGTGGTTTAAAAAATCAATGGAACTGCAGAAAGTGAGAACTGACCTGGCTGTATTAGTGGGAATTATGCAAACTTCAGATCTTATCCTTAAGAATGAAGCTGCTCACAAAGAACAGTTCATGAAGGACTTTATGGCGGTAAACACCATTCTTGATGAA
Organism: Bacteroidales bacterium; assembly: GCA_028691445.1. Taxonomy (GTDB): domain Bacteria; phylum Bacteroidota; class Bacteroidia; order Bacteroidales; family JAQUTK01; genus JAQUTK01. Next base: position 3,788 of record JAQUZH010000182.1, read on the forward strand.
ATCGAAAAAGCAGAAGCCGGACATGGCGGACCTGGTGCTCCTGACGGAGTAAAGCCTGATCAGGCTCCGGGTAAACCTGAAGGAATGAATGAAAACAGAGGAAACCGTAAGTTGGAGGCAATAGCAGATGCAAAAGCATTTATCAATCAGCTTTTTGCAACAAGTAGTGCAGCGAGTTGTGAGACGCTGGCTGAGATCTATGGTCCTCAAGTAGAAGCCAATAAAACCAATGGTGAGTTTTTAAGTCAGGTAATTCGCTTGTTGAAGAAATGTAAATGCACAGAAAGCGAACTCTATATGAAGGTTTCTACCTATATGTTCAAGATCAAACCTACTGCTGAATCAGCACAGGGTATGGCACAACAGGCGTTGAAGAATCAGGACTTTGAAACGGCCATCTCCTATTTCAAACAAGCGATGGCTATGGAAGCAAACAATGCAGACAAAGCGGAAGATGCTCATTCTATTGCACTTCTGTATGCTCAGAATAAACAATACGCTCAGTCGCGCGATTTTGCTCGTCAGGCCATCGGATTTGTTCCTAACTCAGGAAAATCTTATATCTTAATCGGGCAGCTCTACGCTATGTCTGCAAAAGGTATCTATCCGGATGATCCAGTAATGCAGCGTACAGTCTATTATGCCGCTTTCGACAAAATGGCTGAGGCTAAAAAGGCAGATCCAAGTTGTGCCGCAGAGGCAGATAAGTGGATGTCTGAATATCGTCAACAGTTCCCTGCTAAAGATGATATCTTTATGCACCCTGAACTAGAAGCTGGCAAGGCTATTACGATTGGTGGTTGGATTCAGGAACGGACAACTGTTCGTTAATCATTTGAATGGATAAAGATACCGGTCATACAATAACTACGAGCATAACAGCGGCTTTCATAGCCGTTGTTATGCTTCTTTCGTTTGCCTCCTGTAGAGAAGAGAAGAAAGAGTATATCCCTTCTTTCACGAACAAAGACAGTGTGCCGGTTATGGATACCCGTGGAGTCTCCATGTTGGTCTCTGATTCCGGGATTACCCGTTATCGCTTTAAGGCTCAGGTGTGGCAAGTGTATGACAGACGCAAGGATCCCTATTGGTATTTCCCCAATGGTGTTTATGTGGAACAGTTTGATTCATTATTAAACGTAGAGGCCAGCATTGAAAGTGATACGTGCTGGTATTATTCCGATGCCAAATTGTGGGAGCTTCGAGGTCATGTAAAGGTGATGAACCGCAAAGGAGAAAAGTTTACCGGGGAAGAGCTGTTTTGGAATGAAAAAGCTCATCTTGTCTATTCCGATAAACTGATGATGATTGAAAGTGATAGCTCTTTTGTGTATGGCTACGGCTTTGAGTCAGATCAGAGCATGACGAATTATCATATTCGAAATCCGCATAAAGGTGAACTTTACTATG
>JAQUZH010000183.1 GCA_028691445.1 Bacteroidales bacterium
CTCTTGGATATTTTTCATTGGATAGTTGTCCCGATCTTGTTTCAATAGAGCTGCCTTCAACAATAACTTATATAGATTGTTTGTCACATAAAGAAAATAAGAAACTGAAGTCTTTTTTTGTCGCGGAAAACAATCCTTCCTATATGGCAGAAGATGGAGTTCTCTTTACAAAAAACAAAGGTATGCTCTTTGCATTCCCCAATGATAAAGGCCCAGAGTACACCATTCCCTCTGGTGTAGCTGTAATAGGAGAAGATGCCTTTTCCGGTTGTTCTAAACTACGATCCATTACCATCCCTTCAAGTATGGTACGAATTGAGTATGAAGGTTTTGCAGGCTGTGTCAAGTTGAAGGAAATCCATGTGCAGGCAAAGGTCTGTCCAACATTCCATTCGGAAGATGAACCCTTTTGCCACGTCTATAATGCTACATTGTATGTTCCTCGTGGGACAAAAAAACTCTATGAGGAGAATGAGAAATGGAATGTCTTTAGTAAGATAGAAGAAGAATAGATTACGAACCAACAGGAGCAACTTTATTGATAGGACCGAAGGCAAAAGCGACAAGCAGAGCATCACAGCCCGGCTTGCCGCTTGTTGCGTTCAAACACTCTAATTTTATGTTTATCCTAGGTGCCCTCCATTTTGCAGAATCAAATAAAAGAAAAAGGGCTTGCCATGACTTTTACTGATTTGGGTAGACACTTTTTTTGCCTTTAAACTAAGAAACTAGACATATCAGAAAGTTTATACTGAAAGCCTAGACACCTTCACTACTTCCATACTAGAATCGTTTACACCAGATGGATATGCCAGAACCAGACTTGCTGTTGGGTACACAAAAGTACATCATTATTTTTCAAATCAGTTTTACGTGATGAATAATCTTTTGTTTTCCACATTCTTTTTTGTTCTCCAGTCTGTTGGTGAACAACTTCCGGGGTAAGCATCCCTATGCTCATATGAGGCCTCCAGGTATTGTAAAAAGAAATAAATCGGCCAATAACAGACCGTGCCTGATCTATATTCTTAAAATGCCTGTCAGGATAGATGCGTTCCTGTTTTATGATACCATTTACCCGTTCTGCAATTGCGTTGTCAGTGGGCTTGTACTCCCCGGTCAGAATGATGAATCAGTCCTGTAAGGTCATTCCGATCTGTCTGGCTGATAGCATCACTCAAGGCATCCAGTGTGATGGCAGCCTTCAATGTGTCAGCCAGCTTCCATCCTATAATCTTATGTGAGTAGGCATCGGTAATTAAGTGCAAATAGCAACATCCAATATTCATGCCTATATACGTGATATCACTCACCCACAATTGATGGGGCCCGGTAGGTACAAAATCCTTTATCCGGTTCTTGTATTTGTGATACCGATGATTGGAATTTGTCGTATGTCGTGGCTTGGAACGATTAAGCATCAACTTATTGCGTCGCAACAACTTGAAAAAATTGTCGCGGCCGGGAACACGATCCTTACCGAAAACGCAGCAGATCATGATGAAGAGTTTGAAGCAACCGATACAGGGATCTTCCTCGCGGATTTCTTTTACCGCATCCACAAGCTCCCCGTTACGTTTGCTTTCCTGCTCATAGTCAGTTTTCAACTGGTAGTAAGCCTGACGGCAATGGCCAAATAGTCTGCAAGCAGCTTTTATATTTGTATCATGCTGCTCAACCAGTATCGTGACTACTTGGCCCCAGCTTTTTTTCTTATTTGGATGTTTTCCTGCTTCTCGGCTAAGTCAATCATGATATCGCGAGCCTTAATTCCTAACTCGGAGAAGGCCAGAGCTTTCTCCAAATCCTTAATACGAGCTTGCAATCTTGCAATCTCATCCGCTTCATTTAATTTCTTGCGTGCCATAACATCTTCTATTATTTCCGCAGGTAAAGATAGAGCTTCTGAATCTATTGAATAAATTTTTATCCAATAATCAATTTGATTTCTGCTAAGCTCATATTTCTTTGAGATTTCACTTTTCGAGGCACCGCTCGAATAATACTCACGAAGAATCGATAGTTTATCCGATTCTGTGAATTTAATTGTTCTTGTTCTTGTCTTCATAGATCACATTATTTATTTTGTTTATAATGTGTCTACCTATATCAGTATAAGACACTCATTGATAAACTCTTTCGTCTTTGTTGAACCTATTCCTGCACAACCTCACTTTATACTAAAGACTATATTTCTTTCATGTTCACGAACCATAGCAGTGTTTCTTGCTACAAAGCACCCTCTCTTATCCATCGAATTTACCACGGCGTTGCCGTATTTGCACAGACAGGGTGTCTTTTCTGCCGGTAGTTTTCCCGTCATTGGGTTCATTGAGTGTTCGCATTTGAAACAAGGGGTTTCTCCGCTTTTGATGGGATGAATTTCACCATCATTAAAGGTGCAGTTGTATGGGATGAGATACTCTTCTATCTCTTTCAGGGTACTCTTCTTGACGTTGTAATAGGTCATCAGCTCGATTTTACTATAAGTCAATAGTTTCCCCATCGTTTTAATTTGATCTTCCGGGATGTCGTTAACTGTTTTTGCGCTTAAACCGCAATCGGTTAGCTTCTTAAGAAAGAGTTCATGCGCTTTTTCTTTTGGGAGCATCACGAGCTCGTCATCTTTAAGAGGTCCAAAGGCTTTCAGCTTCCTTTCCAGTTGAGAATTGCAATACTGCAGCGACTCTATCTCCTGTTTCAAGGTCATGATATTCTCAAATTGTGAGATATAGGTGCTGAATTCCAATTCCGTTCTTGAGACTCTTCTTAATCCTTTTCCTATAATTTGTCTTACTCTTTCATTACTTAGATTATATTTGCGACAAATGGGAAAAAGAGAATGCCCGCTCAGGGCCATAGATATCATATCCCATTCTTTTTCCGACATTCTATATTGATCATGCATGCTGGTAAGAAAGAGCGAAGCAATATGATAGATAAAGTCTTTCATTGGAGAAATCAGAGAAACAAAAGCTTCTTCACTGTCTTTCTCCTCGATTTTCTGTTTTAATTGGGCTACTTTCTCTTGTAGTTCTAAGGTGTATTTTTCTACCTCAGCTTCTAAGTCGGCCAAACCTTTATGTTTGTCCAATATCAATTGGATTGATTCTCTGGTGGGGAGGGGGATGCCTTTTTCTATTTTCTTCGACAATAAACCTTTTCTCATCCAATTTGAGATTGTCGGTCTACTGACTCCTAAGAGCTCTGCGGCTTCCTTTGTGGAACATAATTCTTGATCCATGGAATTTTTTTAGTTTTTAAAGCCACAAAGGTACTGCAATAATTACCATTTGTACCCTCTTTGTTTATGTTTTTACTAGTTTATCTGAATGAACGAGAGGGTTGTTCATGCATATAGTGTAATGGTGAGAGGAGATGGGGGGAGATAGTATCCATTGCAAATGGAAACTATTATAAAGCATTCCGGATCAGGGGAATACAGTCAAAGAGGTATATAAACTTGCGTGTAGGCTTGGTAGGTATTATTTTTTTGTTTACCTTTGAAGTTTAAATCAAAGTGCCCGACACAGACACTGTGTCGGGCACTTTGATAAAACAAACGCTGCTTTTAATTTAAATTTATCTGGAATGACTAAGGTTACCGACGAAATGAATGAAGCGAACAATACTTCATCAATTTTCAAATCCAACAAACGACTCAAACAATTTTTCACCCTCATACCTTCACTCCGAAGGGATGATGAAGCGATATTATGCCGCTCTTTCTTTTCAACAGAATTTATTCTCAGACTATCAAATGGTACCGGACTAGCCTATAGCCAGATTCAAAACATACATAAATTACTGCTTCTCGATGACAACGGAGTCTACATGTGGGCGAAAGTAGAAAATCTGCTTACAGCGGAAGAAATTGAGGCGAGAGAACAAGCTAAAAAAGATAAGGAAGCGAAAGAGAAACCGGAGAAAGAGAAGAAGTCGGTAGAGAAAAAGTCGGAAGAGAAAAAGTCGGAAGAGAAAAATCTGGACGAAGATAAAGCAGAAGATAAATCGGAAGAAAAAGAGGAGAAAGACGATAAAGGAGAAAAAGAGGAGAAGGAAGAAGTGGTTTTCCCATTTGATGAGAAGATATATCTGATGAACCTGAAGAGCTTTAGCAATTTCTTGGAATCTGATTATTCTGCTGATCAGGCAGATCAGGCTAATATCTGATTCGAACTACCTATAAAGGAGGGATAAAACCTCCTTCCATTTTGCTTATATGTAAAATGTATGTACTTTTAGCCCGATAATAAGTATTGATAATCTGAATGTCATGAATAAATCGTTGCTAAAGAATTTGCTGTTGGGTACTTGCCTGTTGGCTGGTATCGGTGCGTCTGGTCAGATACCTTCTGATGTGCATACGCCAAACGATACAAAGATTGTAAAAATCAAAAAGACGAAACCCCCGAAATGGAAGTTGGTGTGGCGGGAAGAGTTTAATCAGAAGAAACATTTTGATGAGTCGAGCTGGTCAAAGATCGGGCGGGGCACAAGCCCGTGGAATAGTCACATGTCTGACTTTGACTCGTGCTACGACATGCGCAATGGCAAATTGATCCTTCGGATCTTGCCCAACCACTCGCTCAAAAACGATACGGCTCCTTATATTACCGGGGGCATCTGCTCCAGACATAAAGTGACTTTTACGTATGGAAAGGTGGCGGTGAGAGCACGTCTCCATGGGGCAAAGGGAGCATGGCCTGCTATCTGGATGCTTCCTGATGATAATACGCCGTGGCCCGATGGGGGTGAGATTGACATCATGGAGCGCCTGAATCATGACAAAATCGCCTATCAGACGACGCACAGTTATTACACTCATGTACTAAACAAGAAGAGCTATCCGAAGCAGGGAAGCACCGGACCGATTGATCCGGACGGCTTTAATGTGTATGCGGTGGATATTACACCGGATAGTCTGACGTATTATATCAACGACAAACTTACCTATTCCTATCCGCGTGTGGAGTCTGAAGGACCGATGCAATACCCCTTCGGCAAACCGTTTTATCTGTTGCTGGATATGCAGATCGGTGGCAGCTGGGTAGGAGAGATTGATCCAAAGGATTATCCTACAGAGATGGAAATCGACTGGGTGAGGTATTATCAAAGAAAGAAATAAGTATGAAAAATAATCTGTTGGCATTTATTTGGATGTCGGTAGTGCTATGTGTACCTGTTTGC
>JAQUZH010000184.1 GCA_028691445.1 Bacteroidales bacterium
CAAACATCCATCAAAGATGGAAAAAGTAAATTCCGTTGGCAGCGTTGGCATTGAAAGAAGCACAGGAACTAAGATTATGACAGGAGATCGAAAAGCTATGATGCAGGCCTCCATAGAAACAGCAGACAAAGAACTACGAGCTTCCATCCCAACAATCAAAGAAACAACTAGCCAACAGTTATTCAATCACCTTTTTGAGGCGTGCAATATTCTTCGTGGGCCAATAAACCAAGATGAGTATAAAAGTTATGTGACACCTATCCTTTTCTTCAAGAGAATTAGTGATGTCTACGATGAAGAAACACAAGATGCCCTCGAGCGTTCTGGAGGTGATGAAGAATATGCCAGTTTTCCTGAAAACCACAGCTTCGACATCCCGGAAGGTTGCCATTGGCAGGATGTCCGTGAGGCCAGCGAAAATGTAGGTGTCGCAATTGTCAAAGCGATGAATGGCATTGAGCGTTCAAACCCAGACACATTAAGCGGTGTGTTCAGCAGCTTCGATGATGCTAACTGGACTGACAAAACGAAATTATCAGATGAGCGACTGAAAAACCTGGTTGAGCATATGTCCAAAATAAAAGTAGGCAATACAAATTACTCTGCAGATATTATGGGCGATAGCTACGAGTTCCTAATTAAGAAGTTTGCTGACTTGTCAAAGAAGAACGCAGGCGAGTTCTATACCCCACGCTCCATTGTCAAACTTCTTATCATGCTAATGGCTCCCCAAATAGGAGAAACGGTCTACGACCCCGCTTGCGGTACCGGAGGTATGTTGATTGAAGCCATCCGCTATATGAAGGGTGACAAATTGACGTATGGTCGTATTTATGGTCAGGAGAAAAACCTCTCTACATCTGCAATCGCTCGTATGAATCTGTTCTTACATGGTGCAAAAGACTTCAAGGTATCGCAGGGTGATACTCTTCGATCTCCAAATCATCATGAAGGCGGCAAGTTAAAAACTTTTGACTGTGTCGTTGCTAATCCGCCATTTTCCTTGAAGAGTTGGGGTGCTGAACAATTTAGTTCAGATATCTATGGTCGTAATATGTGGGGTTGCCCATCGGATTCAAATGCTGACTATGCTTGGCTGCAGCACATGGTGAAGTCAATGAATAAGAAGACCGGACGTTGCGCAGTTGTTTTGCCGCAGGGCGTACTATTCCGCGGCGGAAAAGAAGGCGAAATGCGTAAGCAACTCATTGAATCGGATAAGCTGGAATGTGTCATTACATTGGTAGGTGGCGTATTTTACTCCACGGGTGTATCAGCATGTATTCTTCTTTTAAACAACAATAAAAAGAATGACCACAAAGGGCGCATCTGCATGATCGATGCATCCGACATCTATACAGCTCAGCGGGCTCAAAATATCATGACAGACGATGATGTTAACAAGGTATTCGAATTATACACCGACTATCAGGATGTCATTGAAAAGGTGAAGGTTGTCACCATCCCCGATATACGAGAGAAAGATTATACCTTAGCCATTAACAACTATATCGAAAAGAAAGAACAAGAAATCGTTCATCCATTTGAAGTACGAAGGCAGTACTTAGAGGCCTTCGATGAAATGGTTGAGGCCGATGAAACAATGAGAAATCTTCTTTTGGAAGGAGGGTACGTCAATGAGTAAACGTATAACAATCGAAGAACTACAGTCCTATCTATGGAGCTCTGCGGTTCTTCTCCGTACTAGCATAGATGCAGGGGCCTATAAGCAGTATATTTTTCCGCTACTGTTCTTCAAACGCATCTGCGACGTTTATGATGAAGAGTGTCAGCGGATTATAGAAGAATACGGAGATGAAGAAGCTTTGGAGTTTGATGAAAATCACCGCTTTCAGGTACCAAAAGGTGGTCACTGGAGTGATGTTCGCACGGTTTCAGAAAATGTTGGTGTTGCCATTGTTGAGGCTTTCCGTAAGGTTGAAAATGCAAATATTGATAAATTGCAAGGCATTTTCGGTGATGGTACATGGACAAACAAAAACCGTTTACCAGATCGCCTACTGAAAGAGCTCATTGAGCACTTCAGTACTAAGACATTATCTATCGAAAACTGTCCTGAAGACGAGCTTGGCCAGGGGTATGAATACCTGATCAAAAAATTTGCTGATGACAGCGGTCACACTGCTCAAGAGTTTTACACGAATCGAACTGTAGTCCATCTGATGACCGAGATGCTTAAGCCGGAATCAAATGAATCCATCTATGACCCAACTTGCGGAAGTGCGGGCATGCTTATCTCTGCGATTGCGTATCTACAGCAACAGAAAAAGGAATGGCGCAACGTTGCTGTCTATGGTCAGGAAATCAACGCATTAACCTCTGCTATCGGTAAGATGAATCTATTCCTTCATGGCGTGAAGGACTTTGATATAGTGAATGGTGACACGCTGAAATCACCAGCTTTCGTGGAAAATGGAAAACTCAAGCAATTTGATATGGTTCTTGCCAATCCCCCTTATTCGATTAATCAATGGGACCGTGACGCTTTTGCGAGCGATAAATATGGACGCAACTTCCTGGGTGTCCCACCGCAAGGACGTGCGGATTATGCTTTCTTGCAACACATTTTAAAGAGTCTGAAAAAGGACACCGGTCGTTGTGCAATTCTTTTTCCACATGGTGTGCTGTTCCGAAACGAGGAAAGTAGTATGCGAGAAAAACTGGTTCGCAGTGATGTGCTCGAGTGTGTCATCGGTCTGGGACCAAATCTGTTTTACAACTCCCCAATGGAGGCTTGCATAGTCATTTGTAGAATGAACAAGCGTCCGGAGCGTCGTGGGCAGGTCCTTTTCATAAACGCTATCGATGAAGTGGAGAGGAAGAATGCTCAGAGCTATTTGGATGATAACCATATCCGAAAAATCGCATCGGCTTATGACAAATATGAAAACATTCCGGATTTCGCAAAGGTCGTTACGATCAAAGACATCGAGGATAATAATTTTTCTCTCAGCATTCCTCTTTTCATCAAACATTCTCTAAAGGAGGGTGAAGTTGATGAACGTTCCGTACAAGAACACTATGAGGACTGGAGAGCCGTTTCTGAAATGATGAAGCTAAGCTACACAAAACTAAATTCCATGTTTGGAGAGGAGGGTAATGGTGATGAGTAAGTATCGCTTTGAACAGATTGTTTTTAACAGCACAGAAAAGAAAAAACCGATTGAAGAAGATAAATACACATACTTAGGCCTTGAGCATCTGGATTCCGGTAGTTTGCATGTCACGCGATATGGCTCTGATGTTGCCCCTATTGGAGAGAAACTAATAATGAAGGAAGGCGATGTTCTATTTGGCAAACGTCGAGCCTATCAGAAAAAAGTCGCAGTCGCTCCATTCGACGGTATTTTTTCGGCTCACGGAATGGTACTTAGGCCTAAAGAAGAAGTAATCGATAAAGACTTCTTTCCGTTGTTTATAAGCTCAGACTACTTCCTGGACGCAGCCATCAAGATTTCAGTCGGGTCTCTTTCTCCGACGATAAACTGGAGAGACCTTAAAGAACTTGAATTTGAGCTTCCTGATCTGGATAAACAGCGCAAATTGGCCAAGGTGCTTTGGGCTATCGATGCTACGAAGAAATCCTACCAGAAACTGCTGCTGAAAACTGACGAGTTAATGAAATCTCAATTTATGGAGCAGTTTGGAGAAAAAGCTGTGAAACATCATGGGTGGAAAGTAACTCCTATTGATAAAGTGGTTGAGAAACCAATGAGTGGGGAATGGGGAAAAGATGATTTTGAGGGAACAGGCGTTAAAGTACTGCGTACCACAAATTTTACTGACAGAGGTGTAATTGATTATTCTGATGTAGTTACTAGGAAAATTGATGATAAAAAAGCGAACCAGAAGTACATGAAATTTGGGGATATATTGATCGAAAAGTCTGGTGGCTCTGATACAAAACCGGTCGGTAGAGTAGTTTTTTATGATGGTAAGGATGATATGTTTTTGTCCAATAACTTTACTTCAATCTTAAGGTTAAAACCTGAAGTGGGATTACTGTCTGTATATTTGTTTGAGTTCCTTTTTGTTAATTATTGGAGTGGTGGTACTCGCATATATGAAAACAAAACAACAGGGATTCATAACTTGAAATTGGCTGATTATCTGGCAGGAACTTCTATACCCCTACCACCAATGGAAATCCAAGAACAGTTTGCGGCTTTTGCTAGGCAGAGCGATAAATCAAAATCTGAACTGGAACAAGCACTAGTAGAGTTAACAGCCACCTATAAGAAGATAATTTCCGAAAACCTGGGTTAATCCCAAAGAAACAAATTTTCTGCCGGCCGACGTAAAGATGCTGTCTGGCTTGGATATTAAAAACATATTGAATAGGAGGAAGCGCTTATGTTCAACGAAGATAATACGATAGAGCAGATGGTCATCTCGACGCTTAAGGGCAACGGTTGGAAGTACATCCCCGCAGAGGATCTGCCTCGAAGGCATTCTGATGTCATGGTAGAGCCTATGATCAAAGATGCCCTTATCCGCCTGAACCCAGAAATTGCAGAAGATCCTTCCCGCGCGGATGAAGTCATCTATAAACTGCGCACCATCATTCTGTCGGTGCAGGCCAATAACCTCATCACACAGAATGAGCTTTTTAAGAGAAAGGTCCTCGAAGAAAATTCTTACCCATTTGGTAAGGACGGTCGTATGGTTCCGATTCGATTCTTTGGAACCATGACAAAAGAAGATATGGCACTTAACGAATATGTTGTTACGAACCAGTGGGTTTATCCTCAGGCGGAGGGCGGTAAGCGTCTCGACATCGTTCTTCTAATCAATGGCTTCCCGATTGCTGTTGGCGAACTAAAGACTCCAGTGCGCAATGCGATAACCTGGTTAGACGCTGCCAGCGACATAGCTTCCTACGAAAAAAGCATCCCTGAGATGTTTGTAACTAACGTATTTAACTTTGCCACCGAAGGCAAATGCTACCGTTATGGTTCTGTAGGAATGCCTATCAATATGTGGGGACCTTGGCATACACCTGACAATAAAAATGAAGGCAGTCTTGCTGATGTTAAGGTGAGTATTGGAGACATGATAACTCCTGAAAAGGTTATGGATATTTTTCAGTTTTTCACCCTTTTTGCAACAGACAAGAAGCATGTAAAGTACAAG
>JAQUZH010000185.1 GCA_028691445.1 Bacteroidales bacterium
CCTTTACCTGCCAGTAGTAGGTGGTCTCCGAAGCCAGTGGTGCACCTTTATATTCGATGCCAACAGAAAGATCAGAAGAGACCTTTCCACTGTTCCACATATCCGGTTTGTTACTTTGGAGCGATTTGAGCGAAGAGGCCACTTTGATCTGCCAGGCACTCTGTTTTTGACTGCGCGCCAACGAGTCGGTCAGGCCATTGATCCAGCCCAATCGCGGGTGGAGATTATCCAGCACCATGGGATTGATCAGGTAGTCGCAAGACATTCTTTGAGGTTTGATACCCGCTGTCTTAGCCTTAACCCCGAAGAAAGGGAAGAGAAGAGCAACCAAAATAAGGAGAGAAAGTGTGTTAAACTTTGGACTGTTTCGTTTCATGATTTTAGTCATATAGTAAATTCGTTGCAATTGACAGCACTCGCAATCAACATAGCAAAAGTAGCTATTATAATGAAAAGTCCATTGATTTGACCCTAAAAAAGCACTCCTCAAAAAAAAATAGCCCCTCAGAGAGAAAAAAAGCAGCAAACGTCTTGCGGATTAAAAAAAGAGCGCTACCTTTGCATCGCTTTTGAAAGGTAACACGATCAGAAAGTATGGAGAGGTGGCAGAGTGGTCGATTGCGACGGTCTTGAAAACCGCTGTACTGTGAGGTACCCGGGGTTCGAATCCCTGTCTCTCCGCTGGTTAAAGACCAACCAGCAAGCCCCGTAAGATGAAAGTCTTGCGGGGTTTTTTATTTCTCCTACCCCCTGCAATTCCCGGATCAAGGAGAATCAGGATCAACTACAAAACAGGAAGGTTCACATGAAGAAGTCGAACAGTTCAAAAATTATTTTCTATTGCAGTTTTATTTCCAAATAAAAGCTATTATCTTTGCAGCCGTTTTTCAATAAGGATTGCCGTAATAGCTCAGTCGGTAGAGCGTTTCACTCGTAATGAAAAGGTCCCCGGTTCGATTCCGGGTTACGGCTCACAACAATTCTACTCTTTCCATCCACACACTCCCGTTTTCATAGGGACGATTTTCCTCTAACACACGAACTATTTTCCACTTACTTACGACTCCCTCAGAAACAGAGTCTGCAAAAGCAGCGAGTATGTAAGCGCAACGATGGTATAAAACCACTCAGTCGTTTCGAGCCGGATAACTTATTTATTTACTTTTGCTGCAAAATAATATAGGTCAACTAACAATTACTTTATATCAGAGTAGATCGTATGAACAGATTAAAATTCAGTATTCGTCAGGCTCGTAGAGATGATGCTCCCACCATTGCCTTGGCTGTTGCGATGGCGATTGGAGATGAGGAGGCTTTGCGTCACTATTGTGGCGATGATTATCAGGAGGTATTAACCGAAATGGCTCGTGCGGAGGGAACACAGTACAGTTGGCAAAATGCCCTTATTTCAGAATGCGACTGCAAAGCTGCCGGTGCTATTGTGGGGTACGATGGAGCTTTATTGGGACCGTTGCGCAAAGGAACATTTCAAATTCTATTGAAGCAAACAGGTCGTATCCCAACCATTCCCGATGAGACTGAGTCCGACGAATATTACCTCGATTCGGTAGCTGTTATGCCTGAGTTTCGCGGTTGCGGTGTAGGTAGTGCCTTGATCACAGCTATGCGAGATAAAGCCTTTGCAGAAGGTCATCAGCGAGTAGGACTATTCGTTGATGAAGATAATCGGCGTGCAAAAACGTTATACACCTCGCTAGGCTTTGAAACTGTCGGCTATCGACTCTTTTTCGGACATCGAATGCACCACTTGCAAACAGTTCAAAGTTCCAACTTGCTGATCAAGAAGCTGGCTCAGCAAGCGGCTGAAGCCAAACAACCCGAAAGGCGGTTTTGATGATGGAAAGAGGGATCCATACATTATGCTGCGAATGAATATCTGAATTGAAGAGAGATACATTCATAAAGATGATTACATTTGCACCCACAAATTCTTATTTTTAATGCACTCTGAAACAAAGCAGATTAGTCTATTCTTCTTCGGATATGGTGTATTGGGAAAAACAGGATCCTTGTTTGGTACATATCGGCTATCCACAAACGAAAGAAGGGGTCAATCCAGCGAAGTAATCTCATAATTTTAAATCGATCATAATCCAAAAACATGAACACAAAAGTAACCACAAAAGCGCTGCTGTTAATCAGTTTGCTATTTTCAAGTGTGCTGCTGCTTCAGGCACAAAAAACATCGAAGGCAAAGCTAACCGTGGATGTCAGCAATCCCGGACATAAGATCTCTCCGACCCTGTTCGGTCTATTTTTTGAAGACATCAACTTGTCTGCAGACGGAGGATTGTATCCCGAACTGATCCGCAACCGGTCGTTTGAAGATGCCGACTCGCTTCAGTACTGGAAATTCTCAGCTTCCTACGCTCAGACCAAAGCGGCCATCGTAAAAGCCGAAGTACAGTCGCGTCCGCCGGTACCTCCATTGAATGCCTTCAATCGCAAATCACTTTGTATCGAAGCTACGGATGCGTTTAAGTTGGAAAACAACGGGTATTGGGGAATCCGTCTCGTGCAGGGCGACAAATACCGGTTCAAATTGGCTGCGCGTGCCGTAAACGAATTGAAAACACCGCTCACAGTGAGTCTGGTGGCTGCTAACGGCAACGTACTTGCAACTGGAGAGATCAAAGGGATCACTTCTGAATGGAACTATTTCCCGCTCACACTCACCTCTAATGCAACTGACAACAATGTACGCCTCGAAATTGCAGGCAGCGGAAACGGAAAGCTCTATCTCGACATGGTAACACTGTTTCCTGAAAAAACATGGAAGAAAAGCGGTTTGCGCCCCGATCTGGCGGAAGCAATGCAGGCTCTCACACCGAAGTTCCTCCGTTTTCCCGGTGGATGCTGGGTGGAAGGCGAAGATTTCGCTCACATGAATAAATGGAAAGAGACCATTGGAAACATCGACACCCGTACGCCACTGTGGAATATATGGGGATACAATGCCACCAACGGTCTGGGATATCACGAATATCTGCAACTGGCAGAAGATCTGGGTGCTGAACCTCTCTATTGTATCAACGCCGGTATGTCGCACCGCGAAACCGTGCCAATGGATCAAATGGGACAATGGCTACAGAATGCGTTGGATGCCATTGAATATGCCAACGGTCCTGTCTCTTCTGTATGGGGAGGTATCCGTGCTAACAATGGCCATCCGGAACCTTTCAACTTGAAATATATGGAGATAGGAAACGAAAACGGAAGTGCTCCGTATGCCGAACGCTGGGAAGCTTTTGTCAAAGTTATTCACGCGAAATATCCCGACATCGTGCTGATCGCCAACGAGTGGGCAGGCGGACACCCTAAAAACCCGGTCCCTGCAATCGTGGATGAACATTATTACAACAATCCCGACTGGTTTATCTGGAACTCAAACAAATACGACAGTTACGACCGCAACGGTTCAAAAATATTTGTAGGCGAATACGCCGTGACAAGTGGTACCGGCAATGGAAACCTGCGTGGTGCTATCGGCGAAGCAGCCTGGATGACTGGTATGGAGCGCAATTCGGATGTGGTAGTGATGGCAGCCTACGCGCCTCTTCTCTGCCATGCAAAGCACAAGGCATGGCCGGTCAATCTGATCAATTTTGACAACCACCGTTGGTTTGGCATCCCAAGCTATTACGTGCAACAACTGTTTGCCACCAATCAGGGAACAGTCAATCTGCCGGTCACCGTGGAGCAAGCGCCGGGTATCGATTTGCCCCGCACCAAAGGAGGCATCGGGTTAGGTAGCTGGCTGAATTCGGCGGAATTCAAAGAGTTGGAAGTAACCGATGCTTCCGGCAAAGTATTGTTCAAACCCGATTTCAAAGCAGTCGATCCGACCTGGAGAAAAACACCCAACAGCGAGTGGAGTGCCAAAGACGGAGTATTGCGTCAGTCCGGAATTTCGTCCAATACTACAATATACATGGGCGACACAGCATGGACAGACTATACCATCAAAGTGAAAGCGCGCAAGATTGAAGGAGAAAACGGATTCCAGATCTATTTCCACAACAAAGGAAGGAACCGTAACCGCTGGGATCTGGGTGGATATACCAATTCGGTGAATATGCTCGAAGTGGGTATGGTCAATGAGAGTATGAAGGCAACGATAGAGTCGGGACGTTGGTACGAGGTGCAGATCGAACTTCGCGGCAGTTCGGTGAAAGCGTATCTGGATGGCAAACTGACGCAGCTGGTATCAGCTGACAACCTGAAAGTCAAAGGAATTGCCACCAGTGCCTCTAAGGATGAAAAAACAGGCGACATCATCCTCAAGATCGTAAATGTGACTGCTAAAGGGATCCAAACTGAGATCCAGCTGAAGGGAGTGACCGGACTAGCCGGTACAGGAACAGCCACCCTCCTGACCTCTGCCAATGCAACCGATGAAAACACGTTGGACAATCCGACAAAAGTGGCGCCTAAAACGGAGAAACTGAAATTCTCCGGTACAAAAATCACGCGTCTGTTTCCGGCAAACTCATTGACGATTTTACGAATCCCAACGAAATAAAGATAGGAACTAAACCGATGTGATAGTTCCACAGAGGTGGATAAAGGGGGAAAAGGAGAGGGTGAATGGCGTACCCGTTGGTCGCATTCACCCTCTCCTTTTCTCTTGAATACAGTCTTCTTTTCATAATAGTATCACTGCACGATCAAAGCATCAACTGCAACAGGGCCGGAGCCTTGATTGACGATGCTGATCGTATGGTGGCCGGAACTCAAACCTTTCAGTTCAAAAACCTTTTGTTGCGCCTGGCGTGGACCGCTTGTCGACAAATCGACCGAGGATTGCGCGATGCCGTCAATCTGAATCTCTATCTTTCCGGCACCGGGTTCTTTGGGTGCAATGATCGCGACACTGCTCCCGGTAAACGGACAGCTCCAAATGTCGCCGAGTGTGTCGCTCGTGGTCAGATCGTTATTGTAATCGCCGGTGCCCAGGTTGCAGCGACGCAGCCATCCCGGCGCATGCGCGCCCGGATCGTCATCGTTGTACCAACCTTTGTCGTGGGTGATGCACAACACCCGGCATCCTACAGCCAACGACTGATCGGCGATGCCCGGCAGGG
>JAQUZH010000186.1 GCA_028691445.1 Bacteroidales bacterium
CTCGTTGGCGGAAGTTCAGAACGACTCTCTTCCCCCTCCTGTAAAGTAATGAATGCAACCATCGTACTCATCGTTGTCTCACTTCTCTTTTCAGCTCTTTTTTCTGGAATAGAGATTGCTTTTGTTTCGTCCAACAAACTCCGTTTTGAATTGGATAAGCAGCAAAAGAACTTTACCAGTCGTCTGCTGAACTTCTTTTATAAAAACCCGAATCAGTTTATTTCCACCATGTTGGTTGGAAATAATATCGCCTTGGTTATCTATGGCATCCAGATGGCTATTCTGCTTGAACCTCCTTTGAGGAGTGTGATATCGAGTGATACGGTGATTGTAACCCTGCAAACCATCATTTCGACTCTTTTGATTCTTGTCACGGCCGAGTTTCTACCGAAAACGCTTTTCCGGATTAATCCCAACTTCTCGCTGAAGTTTTTCTCCCTTCCGGTGCTCGTCCTATATATCATTCTCTATCCCTTTTCGATCCTTACTTCCCTTACTTCCAGATTGTTTTTGCGATTGATGGGAGTGCGTCTGGTCAATCATACGGCCGACCGAACGATCAATAAAGTGGATCTCGATTATTTCATTCAGTCCACCATCAATCAGTCTGAACAGAATGAGATAGACACGGAAGTCAAGATGTTTCAAAATGTGCTCGACTTCTCCACAGTGAAGCTTCGCGATTGCATGGTGCCCCGCACCGAACTGATTTCTGTTGACTATCACACGTCGTTGAGTGAGTTGATGCACGTGTTTGTCGAAAACGGAATGTCAAAGATACTTGTCTACAAAGAAGATATAGATAACATTGTAGGTTATATTCACTCTTCCGAGATGTTTTCAAAACCGAAGATCTGGACACAACACATCATGCCTGTGCCCATTGTTCCAGAAACGATGGCGGCCAACAAACTGATGAAGCTGATGATGAACGAAAAGAAGAGTATGGCCGTTGTTGTGGATGAGTTTGGAGGCGTCAGCGGAGTCGTTACATTAGAAGATTTGGTCGAAGAGATACTCGGAGATATCAACGACGAGCATGATACGAAGAATTTTGTCGCTAAGCAGGTGAACACAAACGAATACATCCTTTCCGGTAGAAATGAGATCGATTTTTTGAATGAAAAGTTTGAGTTGAACATACCGGAAGGCGATGATTATTTGACAATTGCAGGTTTTATTCTGCATCATTATCAGAAGATTCCAAAGATCAATGAATCGGTGGAAATCAATAAATTTACATTTAAAGTGATTAAGGCGACCAACACAAAAATCGAATTAGTGAGATTGAAAGTGACAGGAAAGTAATTATTTTACAGAAAATACTTTTCAATCTCCTCCTTTTTTGTAACTTCGCCCCTTGATTTTTTACTTTTATTTGAAATAATATAATATAGACTATACATTAAGATGGCAACATTAGAAAAAATGAGAAGTAAGGCCGGACTGCTTGTCGGTGTGGTAGGTGTGGCGCTGTTTGCATTTGTTATCGGCGACTTTTTAAATTCGGGATCGGGATTCTGGAGAGAGTCTCAGGAAGTAATCGGAAAAGTGGATGGTGAAAAGTTTACAGTGTTCGAGTATGAAGAGAGAGTACAGGAGATGACAGATGTCTATAAGATTCAGTACGGTGACGGAAATATCAACGAAGAGATCAGTGGTCAGATACGCAAAAGCGTGTGGGATGAAATGGTCAACGAACGTTTGTTTGGCGCAGAGACAGAAAAGATCGGAATGACCGTGACTCCTGAAGAGTTGTTTGACATGGTCAACGGTGACGAAGTCTATCCTTTGATTCAGCAGATGCCTATGTTTCGTAATCCGAACACCGGACAGTTTGATAAAGATGCTCTTCTGAACTTCTTGCAGACAATCCAAGCTACTGATTTAACTCAATATGGTGCAGAAGGTGCTCAACAAATCGCTCAATACAAAAAATACTGGCTTTTCTATGAGAAACTGATAAAAAAAGCCCGTTTGTCTGAGAAATACGGCTCACTCTTCGCGAAAGCTATGAGTGTGAACGAACTGGAAGGAGAGTCTTCTTTGAAAGACCGTTCTTTGAGTGTCGATTTCTTGTATGCGGTTCAACCTTATACATCCATACCTGATTCAACGATCAAGATCAATGACTCAGACGTAGAAAAACTCTATAAATCTCGTTTGGATCGTTATAAGACTCTTCCATATCGTACTGTTAAGTTTATGGCAGTTGATATTCGTCCAAGCGAAAGCGATTTCAAAGAGGTAGAAGATAAGATCAACAAAGCAAAAGCTGAATTTGAAACAACAAGCGATGTAGCTGCTGTCGTTGCAGAAAATTCAGATGTTCCCTATATAGATGCTTTCGTTCCATATACTCAGTTGGACGCTCAGACTTTGGCATTTGTACAAAGTGCAACTCCGGGTGCTGTACAAGGTCCTACTTTTGCAAATGACACCTATACAATGATGCGTTTGATGGGTACGACCACTGCGGCTGATTCGTTGAAATTGCGTCATATCTATCTTCAGAGAGCGGATGAAGCAAGCACGAATGCGTTGGCTGACAGTTTGATGAATGTGCTTAAGAACGGTGGTGACTTTGTTGCGCTGTGCACGCAGTTCTCTTTGGCAAACACAAAAGAGCAAGCCGGTGAAATAGGATGGATGACAGAAGTTGCTGCGGTTTCAGCTTTAGGCAAAGAGAGCGCTGCTGCGATCATGGCTGCTGGTGTGAATGAATACATCAAATCTTCTTCAGCAAATGGTGTTTCAATCTTCCAGGTAACTGAAAAAACAGCTCCTGTACAGAAAGCGAAAGTGGCAACAATTGCCATGACCGTTTCTCCAAGCTCACGTACATACAGCAAACTTTACAACGAAATCAACCAAATGATTGCTACTTCTAAAGGTAGCCTGGATTCATTGGAGTCAAAAGCTGCTAAGAGCGGTTATTACTTCCAGGTTGATAACATGGTTACTTCTGAGACAGATCTGATTGCCGATCTGAAAGACTCCAGAAGAATGGTTCGTTGGGCATTTGAAAATGAAGTAGGTGCCATCTCTGATATCTACGACTGCGGAAACCGTTTTGCTGTTGCCTCTGTTACAGAAGTCAACGATGAAGGTTATATGCCTTTGACAAATGTAGCACCCTCTTTGAAGATGGAGCTGATCGCAGACAAGAAAGCTGAGAAGATGATAGCTGATCTTTCTGCTAAGAAGTTTGCAACCATTGCAGATGCCGCTTCGGCTATGTCTTCAAAAGTAGATACAGCTAAGTTTGTAACCTTTGCCACCCGTCAGATCACAGGTCTTGGCGCTGAAGCAGCTTTGATTGGTGCTGCACCGGCTAGTAAAGAGAACGCAGTAACCGGTCCGATTAAGGGAAGAAACGGTGTCTATGTGATCAACGTAATCAAGAAGACTGAGAATCCGATCGGTGATATTGATGCAGAAAAGAAAGGTCTGAACATGGCTATTCAAAATCGCATCGGCTATCAGTTGGTTCCGGTCATGAAAGAGAAGAAAGAAGTAGAAGACTTCCGTATCCGCTTCTTCTAAATAAGAACAACATACAAACAGAAAGGGCCATCCGCATCGGATGGCCCTTTCTGTTTGTACAGCGTGGCTATTCGAGCGTGATCGTATAATTGTCATACGCTTCGTTGCGCCAAGCAAATTGTTGCGTAGTGGGAGAGACAGCAAACAAAGGTGAGAAGGTACGTACTTTCAATGTTTTCCCATCGGCCATGAACTCCAGTATTCTCAACCAGCCTTCTCCGCCATTCCCGTGCCATCCGCCGCCTGCCGTTTGTGCGTTAAACATCATCTGTGCTACCTTTTTGCCGCCTGCATTCTGATCTTCCCGATACGACACATTCTTATCATATCCGGCTATCGCGGCAGAATGCCCGCACAACACCATCCTCATATTCTCACACGGAAAGATCGCTTTTTCCCATATAGCCTTTCCATAGTTGGCCGGAGTCACCTTATAACCCTCTTTCTCGATCACCGAACCATCGCATGCCATATAAGAATGCGTCAGGAAGATCGCTTTGTGCTTCTTGTACGCCGGTTTGCCGCAAAGTTCTTTCGCCCAGGCAAGCACCTCGTCTCTGGGAGCAAACTCCGCACAGATGATCAGCAGTTTGCCCCAACTCTCCGACTGAATCTCATAGGCTGCATTTTCCAGTGTCGGCACTCCGAAAGCATTATTGCAAACACTCACCAGCGAACTACGCCAGCAGCTGTTTCGTTCGGCAGGAAAATAGGCAGGAAACTGACTCTGTCTGTTTTCCGCACTCTCATATCCATAATCATGATTGCCGGTACTGATCATATACGGAACCTTCTGATCCAGCCGTTCGAAGGCATGCGAAATGTTTTTCCACATCTGTGTACTCGACTGATTCCCGTTTGCACCACTGGGCACAAGTTTGTTGTTTTGCTCAACGAGATCGCCCGTGCAGAGTACCGCTTTGATAGCAAGCGAGTCCACATTGTGGGCGACCCATCCCAGCATCAGGTCAAAGATGCCCTGGTTATAATCAAACTTGTTGTACGTTTGCGGATCAGGCAAGAGGATCATTGAGAACGATTTCGGATCAGAAAGTTTGACCCTTTCCTGACCAAAGGCAAAAGATGAAAACATACACCCCAAACAGAGAGAAATGTATAGAAACTGTTTTTTCATGATAAAATTGTTTAAGTTTGAAGCTGCAAGATAATGAATAAGGAGAATAGATGAAAACATCTTAATCAATAAGTTATCCGCTGTTTTTGCATTTTAATTCTTTAACCCCTAAAAAGCACTCCGCTTTTGCATTAATTGTATATGCGTCAGTTTTGTGTGGAGTGGTGACCAGAGCAGTGACAATAGTTGGTGACCTTTGTGACGAACAGAGGTGACCTTTGTGACGAACAGAGGGTATCGTTTATGACGATTTGGGCCGAAAACCGTAAAAAACAGGGATTTTATAAGGATAACGTATGAAGGATCAGCTTATTTGCGCAAATTCCGGAGCCATTTTTTTTTTTTTTTTTTTACTTTCAGATTCGCCGAATACCTTGTTTTTAATTCACCAACTGCACCAAGCCACACCTCTCAGCATAC
>JAQUZH010000187.1 GCA_028691445.1 Bacteroidales bacterium
CCCCCCCCCCCCCCCTATCGCGGGCATAAGATGCACCTGTGCACCAAATGCACCTTTTTCGTTTTTTGAGAGGTCATATTGAGGTGGAACAGCGGTGCGATTTTCCTTGAAAGCGGAGGCGACAGTGGCGCGTATTTCTTCAGCATCAAAGTCCGGTGCACTGAATGTAGAAACACAAAAAGAAGCCGTTTCCATTTCAGTAAATCCTTTCTTGTTGGCTTTGGAAGCAAACTTAAAAGTAGAGGTGTTTCGTTCGCCGTGAGCCCAGCTGTTGTACTTGCTAAACTGTTCGAGCAGCGCTTCGAGAGGGGTGTTGCCTGTTGGCACCGGAAAGAACATGACCATCTTTAAAGACGCAGGAGGGAGCAAAGGCAGGCAGCTTCCGTTTGTGTTGGTCGGCTTCTTTCTTCTTCTCTTCGCCTTGCAGGGTTCGGATCTTCTCCACAGCAGGTTTGAATTCTTCACTTTTGATATGTTTGACAATCGCTTCAATCGTTGTTTCTTCCGGCGATTTGTCCATCACGTTGATGAATTTGGAAACTTAGAGAATACTCATCTTTTGCCTCCTTTTCCTTTGTTTGTCTTGTTCTTCATAGACACGTTGTTTATTTGGTAATACTTAAAGTTTTTACTCCTGTTTGTTGGAGCACAAGCAAAGAAACTCATAATATTCGACAATATGCGTGTCACATTTATACAACTTGGGGGTTTGGGGCAAGTTGTATAAATGTGACACTTGATTATCCAAAAATAAGGATTACTTTCGCAGCTTCATGCAAACAATGCATGTTTTTCTATTAATCACACATTAAAAAAAAGTAAAATGACTGTAAGAAAAGAACGAGAGGAAAGAAAGAATGAGAGAGAGAGCTGCTGTAACGAAAGTTTTTTGGATAAGATTCTCAAGAGGACGGGGAAGAAAAATGGAGAAGTAGCGGATGCTTTTGATGGGACTACCGTAAACTCGTTTGAGGGTGAAAGACCAGTGAGTTTTGATATGGTGGTCAGAGTACTAACGAAGATGTTTCAAGACAACGGTTATTACTCTCGTTTTTATGAAATTATTCCACTTACCTTTTATGCTATTTTGGGTAAATGCAATCTTCAAATAGTTTTGACGGAGAAAGGGACGAATATCCCGGTTTCAAGACACCTTACTATTTTTTCGGAAGATAAAGATTTTGATGAAAAGGTAATTGATGAAGAGGTAATTGATGAAGAGAATTAAGCTGGAATGAATTCCTTTACGCTCTCGCCTTAGCTATTCCGGTGATAACCGAACCGTGTTCCAGTCAGGAGTAATGCTCCTGAACTTTAATTTTCCAACATACCACTGAATTTATTAAGCATTGCCGAATCGCATTTATTAGATTGTTAGACTTTTTCGTCCAGCATCTCATGCAACATTTCATTGCTATAATTAACTTTCCCATTCTGGTCTATGTTGAACATCTCATGAGATAAAAACGCATGGTAGATGTTATTCCCGTACCATGTTTCTCCGAGCATGACTCCTTCAGACGTGGTGACGCAGACTTGTTCTCGAATCAGAAATCCAACTTTAATTTCTTTGAAGTTTTCGATGAGTTCGCGATAGTCTTTTTTGATTTCTTCGCCTTTTGCGATAAAATCAATGGGTGGTTGTACCTTGTTTTTGTGGTGTTAAATGAAACAATAATAGTAGGGTGTTGCAATTGAGAAAGCTATCGGACGGTCGGAGGTTGCGGCTTGCGCTAGAAGGGAGAGAACTGGTTACTTTGGAGCCGTAACCCGGAATCGAACCGGGGACCTTTTCATTACGAGTGAAACGCTCTACCGACTGAGCTATTGCGGCATTCCCTATTGAAAACGGTTGCAAATATAATAGCTTTTTCTCAGGAAAAAAGGGTTACAAGCACTATATTCGATATTTTATTCGTAAAAGCCGTTTTTTCCTGACCGAACTCTTTCTTTGGAACGACTCCATGGATGAGGGTAAATCTACAACAGATGGAAATATTCCCCAATCTAGATTAAATATGATATGAAACATACTTTTTGGTTTTTGGATGTTGTATCCTTTGTCTATATTTGACACTGAAATTAAATCGAACTGTAGTGGTTGACCTCATTGCAGGGAGAGGATAGGGACCTTAATCACCTAAAAACATTATATATTATGAGTAGACAAGTCACTCTTTATACGGGTCAATGGACGGATCTTCCTTTTGAAACGATGTGCCAAAAAGCACAGGCGTTTGGATATGAAGGTCTGGAGCTTGCTTGTTGGGGAGACCATTTCGAAGTGAACAAAGCGGATGACGCTTATTGTCAAAGTAAAAGAGATATGCTTGCTCGCTATGGGCTGAAAGCATGTGCAGTTTCTAACCATCTTGTGAGTCAGGCTGTCGCCGATCGAATCGATCAACGTCACAAAACTATTTTACCTCCTCATGTGTGGGGCGATGGCGAACCGGAAGGGGTGCGCCAACGGGCGGCGCAGGAGATGATACGTACCGGCGAAGCGGCTAAAAGGCTTGGCGTAAATACGGTCATCGGCTTTACGGGTAGCTCGATATGGCACCTGATCTATTCCTTTCCTCCTGTTACGCAGGAGATGATCAACGAGGGGTATGAGGATTTTGCCAAACGGTGGACACCGATCCTGGATGCGTATCAGGAAATGGGTATTCGCTTTGCGCTTGAGATTCATCCGACTGAGATTGCGTTTGATATTGCTTCGGCTCGTAGAGCGATGAAGGCGGTGAATAATCATCCTGCTTTTGGTTTTAATTTTGATCCTTCGCATCTGGCTTACCAAGGGGTGGATTATCTGAAAGTGATCTATGAGTTTCCGGATAGGATCTTCCATGTGCACATGAAAGATGTGGGCGTCTCGAAGGTACTGACAGAAGCGGGTGTCTTCGGTGGGCATACTGAGTTTGGCACGATGGGCCGCTTCTGGGATTTCAGAAGTCTGGGGCGTGGGGATGTCAACTTTGAGGAGATTATCCGCGCACTCAACCGGATTGGCTACAAGGGGCCGTTGTCGGTAGAATGGGAAGATGGGGGAATGGATCGTGACCGCGGTGCCCAAGAGGCCTACGAGTTTGTGAAGAAGATTGATTTCCCGCCTTCTGATATTGCTTTTGATGCTTCTTATGATCTGAAATAAGTGCGATACCACTGAGATAACTAATAGATACTTTACTATATTAAATCAAGACGAAATATGAAAAAAATGACGGCTATCGTCGCTCTTATGGCGGTTTTTACCCTTGCGATCTGTTTTATTGTGCTGGGCTCGGTGTCTAGTGAACTAAGGACGGCACTGAATTTAGACGGGGGACAGTTTGGCTCGTTAACAATGGGTCTCTTTCTGACGAGCTGCATTGTGCAGCTGTTTATTGGACCGTTAGTGGATAAGTACGGGTATAAATCGCTGGCTATCTTTGGCTTTTCGGTGACGGCGCTCAGTATGTTTCTGCTTGCTTATGCGCAGTCGTTTAATGTGGCCTTGCTGGCTTGTGTGCTGATGGGCTTTGGGGCTATGTCGTTGAATACGGTGGGTAATACGCTGATTCCGGTGGTGCTTTTTGAAGGAAAGGATCCGGCGCGTGCGAGCAACTTTGGCAATGGCTTTTTCGGGTTGGGCTATGTGGTGACTCCGCTGCTGATTGTCTTCTTCTTGAATACGCTCAAACTGGGCTATGTGGAGGCGTTGGTGATCATCGGGGTCTTGTCGCTTGTCTTTTTGGGATTTGCACTGTTTACCTCTTTCCCACAGGTGCCGAGCGGATTCATGTTTTCTAATGTGCTGAAAGTGATTACCAAACCGGCGGTGCTGGTTGCTGCGTTGGCGTTGTTTTGCTATATGTCGCTCGAGACTTCATTGGGTACCTGGATCAAGGCGTTGATGGAGGAGCTGTTTGGCGGTAGTGGTAATATGAATGGGGCGTCGCATTCGGGACTGGTGCTGAGCTTGTTTGGCGTGTCGATGATGATCGGACGATTCTTGACTTCGATGGTGAAAAACCTGACTGCCATCGGTCCGAAGGTGATCGCTATCGCTTCGTTGCTGGCGCTGATCTCGATCGTGATGATGATCTTTGCCAATGGTCCGGTAATGGCTATCCTAGCAGTAGTCTTGGCGGGTGTGGCTTTTGCTCCGATCTTCCCGACGATTACGGGTGTCACTTTTGCGAAGTTTGACTCAAGCCTCTATGGCAGTATCTTTGGGATTCTCTTCTCTGTCGGTTTGCTGGGTGGTACCTTTATTCCAAAGTTTATCGGCGAACAGAGTGTCAATTCGACGGTGCAGGAGAGTCTGATGATTTGTGCGGTCATGGCGGGTATCCTGGTGTTGATTTCGTTGATTATCGGTCGCGTGGGAAATCCTAAAGCGAAGTGAGATTAAGAGGGATGTTTTTTGATAACTGACTAATAGTTTGTAGAAATGAAACAGATAAAAATGGGGATGATTGGCGGTGGTATTGGTGCGTTCATTGGCGACGCACATCGCCGCGCTTCCCGTATTTGCAATGATTTTGAATGTGTAGGGGGCGTGTTTAGTTCGAACTTTGAGAAGAGTAAAGAGTTTGCTCTACGGGAAGGGATGGATCTTGCGCGTTGCTATGCAGATGTCGATGAACTGATTGACGGCGAACTGGCGCTTCCGTTGGAGGATCGGATGCGGCTGATCGCGATTGTGACGCCCAATGCGTTGCACTTTGAGACGGCTAAGAAACTGCTGGAACATCACTTTCATGTGATGTGCGAAAAGCCGATGACGGTGACGGTGGAAGAGGCGGAAGAGCTGGAGAGACTGGTCAAGAAGCAGAAACTGACCTTTGCGCTGACGCATACCTACACCGGCTATCCGATGGTACGCCAGATGAAGGGACTGATCGCAAAGGGGGTGCTGGGGACTATCCAACGGGTGGATGCGCAATACTACCAGGGCTGGATCAACTCAATCATCCATGGCACGGAAAGCCGGATCACAGGTGTGTGGCGACTGGATCCGAAGAAGGCGGGTGCGAGCAGTTGCATGGGTGATATTGGCGTGCATGCGTTTAACTTGATCGAATATACCACCGGACGGGAAGTGAAA
>JAQUZH010000188.1 GCA_028691445.1 Bacteroidales bacterium
CTCCCGGCAGGATGAAGGAGAAGAGTCGTTTGGTAGCACACCGATGGCGCGTTCATTGGTACGTGTCGGACTCTTATTTTCAGGCAATGTCAATAAGATCGTTCCTGAGTCGGCCAAACAATGGATAGAAACCCGTTTCCGAAAAGAAGATGCCATTCTTGCCAACGGAGCCGCTTTTGACCTGGTGCGCGCCTCAGTCAACTTGGTGCTTGCTGGTTCGTTGATCGCCCTCGGTACTTCAATGAAATTGCCTCTTTCTACCACCTATGTTACCTTTATGGTCGCCATGGGAACCTCTTTAGCTGACCGTGCCTGGTCGCGCGATTCAGCCGTTTACCGCATCACCGGTGTGTTAAGTGTCATCGGCGGATGGTTTATCACAGCGGGAGCAGCGTTTACCTTCTGCATGCTATTGACCGCAATTATATACTATGGTGGCGCAGTTGCCATTTTTATTATGATTTCTTTTGTTATATACTTATTGGTGCGCAGCCAGATCATGTATAAAAAGAAAAATCAGAAAGAAAAGAGTAGTGCGCAGCTGCATAAAGAGATCCTCTCTAACAGCTCAAAAGACCCATTGGCAACTTTCCGTGAGTACACCTACGCACAGATCGACAAACTGATGGAATTCTCTATCGATACGTTCGACCTTACCATCTCCTCCTTTATCAAAGAGAACCTGAGAGGGCTTCGTCAGGCGTCCGGCAAGATTAAGTTTGCCAAGCAGCACATGAAACAGGTCAGACGTGTGGGTACTGTAGCCGTTAGTAACATGGAAAATAGCATGACCTTTGAGAAAGGTCTGTTCTATCAGCAGGGAAGTAGTTTTGCGACAGAGGTGCTTTATAGTATCTCCCGTATTTGCGATCCTTGCTTCGAACATGTAGACAATAACTTTACACCCCTACGCGAGCAACAGAAGGTCGAACTGAAGGAAGTTTCCGATCAGATCCTTGCGTTGATGAAACAGGGGCGCGAAATCATGTATGCCAAAGAGTACGACCATTTTGATGCGTATCAGATGGCGGCAGAAGTGCTGAATAAACAACTGGGAACCTTAAGACGCGAAGAATTAACCCGTATCAGACAGCAGAAAGACAGCATAAAGATGAGTATGGTCTATCTGACTGCCATTCAGGAACTGCAAACCATGGTTAGTAATCTAACCAATCTACTGAAAGTAAGTAAACGGTTTCAGGACGTTTAAGAAGGCCTCTTTGAAGGTATACGAATGCTTTGATTTTGAACGCATATACTGTCACAAAAGTAAAAACAACGATGGAAAAGAACCGAATTTTAGTTGTGGATGATGAAGAGGATCTTTGTGAGATCCTGAAATTCAATCTTGATAATGAAGGATACGAAGTCGATACCGCCAACTCAGCGGAAGAGGCCCTCAAACTCAATCTCTCGCAGTATCAATTATTGTTGCTGGATATCATGATGGGAGATATTTCCGGATTTAAGATGGCCAGTCTTCTGAAAAAGAAGAAAGAGACCTCCTCCATCCCCATCATTTTTATTTCAGCCAAAGATACCGAAAATGATGTCCTTACCGGATTCAACGTAGGTGCCGATGACTATATCTCCAAACCATTCTCCATTCGTGAAGTCTTATTGCGGGTAAAGGCCGTCTTGCGACGCACTGCAGGGGAGAGTGTGGAACCACCCTGCACCATATCCTATAAGGGACTGACTATTGATGTGTCCAGTAAGAAAGTGAAGAATGGAGATTCAGAGATCTTGTTAACCCGCAAGGAGTTTGAGATCCTGGTCCTTTTATTGCAGAATATCGGACATGTCTTTTCCCGCGAAGAGATCCTTTCCCGTATCTGGAAAGAAGATGTCTATGTTCTGGACCGCACGGTCGATGTCAACATGACACGCCTTCGCAAAAAGATCGGCGAATACGGCAAATGCATCATTACCCGACTGGGCTATGGCTATTGTTTTGAACCCGAACTTTAATCCTCTTTGATCATGAGTAGCAGGATATCCATAGCGCAACGATTATTTATCAGCATCTTTTCCCTGTTCGTCATTTTTGCTTCCTGCGTACTAATCTATCAGTATTTCCGTGAAAAAGAGTATAAGATCGGGGTATTGAATACCAAACTCCAGGACTACAACGAACAGATTTACGAGGTGATTGACGGTGATTCGATCGTTGATCTCGAGTCAGTGCTTACGAGCTATATCGCAGAACACCATTTGCCCGAATTGCGATTTACCGTATTGACCGTCGATGGAAATGTCATCTATGATAATCAGGTCAAACGCTATGATTCCATCCCCAATCACATCACCCGACCCGAAATACGACAAGCACTTCGTGAACGTACCGGTTACGATGTGCGTCGTGTGTCGCAGACAGTCGGTATTCCTTTCTTTTATTCGGCTTCCTACTATCCCGGCAAATTTATTTTGAGAAGTGCCCTCCCATATTCCACGACGTTGAAGAATATGCTTGAACCTGACAAACATTTTCTGATCGTGATCTGTCTCATCATTGTATGTATCGGAATTGTTTTCTGGAAGCAAACCGAACGCATTGGAAAGTCTGTCGTCAGACTCCGCGAGTTTGCCCGTAAAGCCGATCGAAACGAAGCCATTGACGAGGAAGTTTATTATTCCTTTCCCAAAAACGAACTCGGAGATATCTCCAAGCATATCATTCAACTGTACAAACACCTGGTCGAGACCAAAGAGGAGCTGGTCAATGAACAAGAAATTCTGATCGCTCAAAAGGAAGAACAGGCCCGGATCAAACGTCAGTTGACACAAAACATCGCCCACGAACTCAAAACACCTGTGACCAGCATTCAAGGCTATCTCGAGACAATCATCACCAACGCTGATCTTTCAGAAGAGAAACGCGCTATGTTCATTGAACGGAGTTACGCGCAAAGTAACCGCTTGACCCGGTTATTAAAAGATATCACGATCCTTTCAAGTCTGGATGATGCCTCCGAGCTGTTTGACATGGATCAGGTCGATGTCAATGCCATCGTCCAAACAGTCATAGACGAAGTCTCTTTGCAACTCGAAGAGAAAAAGATCAGTTTGAAGTTGCACCTCATGGAGTCCACCGTGATCAAAGGCAACTCATCGCTCATCTATTCCATCTTTCGCAACCTCATTGACAATGCGATGGCGTATGCCGGCAAAGGCATAACGATCACCATCCGCTGTTTTCACGAAGACAACCGCTACTATTATTTCAGTTTTACCGATACCGGTTTCGGTGTGGCACCCGAACACCTGGATCGTCTTTTCGAACGTTTCTACAGAGTAGACAAAGGGCGATCGCGCAAGTTGGGCGGCACAGGCCTCGGACTGGCGATCGTAAAAAACGGAGTTGTCTTACATG
Organism: Bacteroidales bacterium; assembly: GCA_028691445.1. Lineage (GTDB taxonomy): Bacteria > Bacteroidota > Bacteroidia > Bacteroidales > JAQUTK01 > JAQUTK01. Next base: position 3,374 of record JAQUZH010000188.1, read on the forward strand.
GCGGCACTATTACCGCCAAGAATGTCGCCACCGGAGGATTGGAATTTGTATTTACGTTGGCCAAAGAAAAACCTGACGCAAGAACCCTCTGATCGCCTCTTGACGGAAGCCCTTATTTTCGCAGCGTGATCACTGTGATTTCCGGTCGCGCACCGATCCGCATCGGGAAACCGACGATACCCAGTCCGACATTCACATACAGCGACTGATTACCTTCACTGTACATGCCCTGCCATTCCGGATACATCAACACAGCCGGCGAATAGTCTCCCACCGATACTTGCCAGGCATGTGTATGTCCGGAAAGCGCCAGTTCGATGTCCGTCTTAGCAATCACCTCTTCCCGCCAGTGCTTCGGGTTGTGCGTCAGCAGCAGCTTAAAAGCAACCTCCTCCGTACCTTTGATCGCCTTCGCCAGATTGCCCCGGCGAGGGAAACGCAGTTCCCCCCAGTTTTCCACACCGATCAATGCGATACTATCTCCCTTGTGGTAGATGATTGTGTTCTCGTTGTTCAGCATCTTCCAGCCAAACGAAGCCTCTTTCGCTTGCAGCGTATCGATATTAGCCTGTTCCTCTTCCTTCGAACTCCAATGCGCATACGACCCATAGTCATGATTTCCCATGATTGAGTACACGCCATCTTTCGCTCTCAATTGTTTGTAGATCGCCTCAAAGCCCTTGAGCTCATCCGCTTTGCTATTAATCAGATCCCCCGTAATAACGATCAGGTCCGCCTCTTGTTCATTGACCCTTTCGATCGCTTCCTGCAGTTCCTCTTCATAGCCCACCCATCCGCCGGTGTGTATGTCCGACAGCTGCACAATCCGATAGCCATCAAAGCTGGCAGGAAGGTCCGGCGCATGAAAATCAACCTCTTTCACCTCAAAGTTGGTACGTCCGATCACAGCCCCCTCCAAGATCATCCCGGCCATCAAGATGGATAAGGCGAGTCCCATAAGAGTAAAAGGCAGTCGCGGACAGTTGAATACACGTCTGAACGGCCACCCAAAGAGGATGATAAAAGTAAACAGAAACTTCGGAAGCACAAATAAGAAGAAGGCGACCATGAACCACCCAAAATAGATCATCTGTCTAGGCGACATCTCCGCCCCTTTCAGCAGCGGGAAGAGACACAGACCCGTGATCAGCAGAAAAGTCGGGATGAAGTAGAGCATTTTAACGCTCTTCTTGGCCGGTACCCTATGGATGTACGCCCTGTAGATATAGATATCCGGAAGGATGATCAGAATGATCAGCAGTATTGCGATTTCAAGAAACATAAATAGCTTGTTGGTAAAGTAATAAAAGAACACTGCAAAGATAGCTAACTCTTTTCTATAACCACCTATTCAGAGATGAAAAAGCCGCACAGTCAAAAACGGTGCGGCTTTCATAGAAGTGGAGCTGAGGGGACTTGAACCCCTGTCCAAACGAGGAACTAATTTGCTTTCTACATGCTTATCTTCGCTTAAATTGTCGGGAAAACGCAAGACCGAAGCCACCATTGTCATCCGTATCCTTTTAATTTCGCTGAGAGACCAAGGCCTTCTCCCAACTATCTCCGATATTTCTGCACCACCTGTTCGGACCGCTTCGGAACCACAGCATCCGGGTGATGTCCCGTCCCCACACCCGTGCGGGGATTAAGCTATATCTACTATACTTCGATTAAGCAGCAAGAGCGTAATTTGTTTCGCCAGTTAATTGT
>JAQUZH010000189.1 GCA_028691445.1 Bacteroidales bacterium
ACACTTATAAAGGCATTGGCACTGTCGGTAGGTGCCATGAGTGCCACTAATATCACAGCAAAGAAACAACCCAATTTTATCGTCATTCTCATGGATGACATGGGATATGGTGATTTGAGAGCCAATGGTGCCATCGGATATGAGACACCTAATATCGACCGTCTGGTGAATGAGGGAATGCGTTTTACCCGTTTCTATTCCCCACAAGCCGTGAGTGGCGCTTCCAGAGCCGGACTTCTTACTGGTTGTTACCCCAATCGAATAGGTATTAGCGGAGCACCGGGTCCCGGATCAGAGACAGGGATTCATGAAGATGAAATGACAATTGCAGAGGTGCTCAAGCCCAAGGGCTATACGTGTGCTGCGTATGGAAAGTGGCATCTGGGCGATCAAACTCAATTCTTACCTACTCACAATGGTTTTGATGAATACTACGGTATTCCTTATTCCAATGATATGTGGCCAAATCACCCGACCTATAAGTTTCCTTCACTACCACTTATTGAGGGGGATAAAACCATCGCATTGGATCCTGATCAGAGTCGTTTTACAACAGACTTCACCAATAGGGCGGTCGAGTTTATCGGTAAGAACAAGAAGAATCCTTTTTTCCTCTATCTGGCTCATCCGATGCCACATGTTCCTTTGTTTGTATCCGATAAGTTTAAAGGTAAAAGTAAACAGGGACTCTATGGGGATGTGATGATGGAGCTCGACTGGAGCATCGGCCAGATTATGGAAAAGCTAAGAAAAGAGGGACTGGATAAGAATACCTTGGTTGTCGTGCTTTCAGATAACGGGCCCTGGCTGAATTATGGAAATCATGCAGGCACTACCGGAGGGCTGAGAGAAGGAAAAGGTACCAGTTTTGAGGGCGGTCAGCGAATTCCTTGTGTCATGCATTGGAAGGGAACTATTCAGGGAGGCTCTATCTGTAACAAACTTTCATCTGCCATTGATTTGTTGCCGACATTTGCCTCACTTGCTGAAGCCTCACTTCCCGGACATACCATTGATGGTGTCAATTTAATGCCTTTGCTAAAGCAGGAACCGAATGCTAATCCCAGAACCTCTTTCTATTATTACTACAGGGAAAATGATCTGGAAGCCGTGACAGATGGTGAGTTCAAACTGATCTTTCCGCATACCTATCGGACGTATAAGAACTTTATCCCCGGCAATGATGGCGCTCCCGGTCAGATGGAGGAGTATCATAAATTGCAGGAGAGACTGTTGTTTGATCTCCGCCGCGATCCGGGTGAACGATACAATGTCATTGCACAATATGGTGATGTTGCCGCTCGTTTGGAACGTATGGGGCAAGAAGCCCGCGAGGAGTTAGGTGATAATAGTACCAAAGTGAAGGGAAAGAATGTGCGATCTGTAGGTAGAGTGAAGAAACCTTAGATATATAATGCAATGAAAACGAACTATTTGATTATTGCCTTCTTGCTGTTTCTGTTTCCCTGTTGTGCAAAGAAAGCACTGTCGCTGACTCCTTCAGCATACGACCTGCGTTTTAATGACCTTGCAGTTACCTGGGATGAAGGAATGCCGCTCGGTAACGCGGTGGTCGGATCTCTTATCTGGGAGAAAGAAGCTTCTCTCCGTATGTCGCTCGATCGTATTGATCTGTGGGATTTGCGTCCTTCGGATAGTATATCAGGGGTAAATAACCGTTTCAGTTGGGTTTATCATCAGGTCATGAAGAACGACTACTTGCCGGTACAGAAGAAGTTTGATCATCCGTATGACAACCAAGCTGCTCCGTCTAAGATACCGGGTGCCGGACTGGAATTCAATCTGAATAAGCTAGGCAAACCTCAACGGGTACAGCTTTATCTGAACAATGCTGTCTGTGAAGTGACCTGGAGCAATGGCGCCCGGTTGCAAACGTTTGTCCATGCCACCGAACCAATCGGATGGTTTCGGATGGAGTCTGCCGATGAACTGGGACTGCCCCAACTGATTCCTCCAGTATATAATAGTAATGTCGGAATGATTGAGAATTTAGGTCCGGTGACCGGACAGGACTTACGGAGACTGGGATACGAACAGGGTAAAGTGACTCAAACAGGCAACCTGATTGTCTATCACCAGAAAGGCTGGGGCGATTTCTCGTACGATGTGGCTGTGAGATGGGAAAAGAAAGGAAGTACGCTGACCGGTGTGTGGAGTGTGACCTCTTCTCTCTCCGGGCAACGTGCGATGGATATTGTCAATGAAGCATTTAAACGTGGCATATTTGCCGATTATTCGACGCATCTCTCATTCTGGAAGACTTATTGGAACCAATCTTCTGTCTCTCTGCCTGATACCATACTCGCAAAGCAATATGCCAATGAGATGTATAAGTTTGGTTCGGCAGCTCGTGCTTATTCGTATCCGATCCCTCTTCAATCGGTGTGGACGGCAGATAACGGCAAACTACCCCCCTGGAAAGGCGACTATCATCATGACCTGAACACACAGCTCAGCTACTGGCCTTGCTACACCGGCAATCACCTGACTGAAGGGCTCGGCTATCTGAATACTTTGTGGAATCAACGGGATGTGTATAAACAATATACCCGACAGTATTTCGGAAAGGAAGGGATGAATGTCCCCGGCGTTTGTACACTGACGGGTGCTCCAATGGGTGGATGGATCCAGTATTCTATGTCACCGACAGTAGGTGCATGGCTTGCCCAGCATTTTTACCTGCATTATAAATACTCGTGCGATCCTGTTTTCCTGAAGGAGAGGGCATACCCTTATCTGAAAGATGTGGTTACTTTTCTCGAACAGTTTACGTCGGTCAATGAGAAGGGGATCCGTAAGTTACCGCTGAGCTCCAGTCCGGAAATCAATGATAACAGGATTAACGCCTGGTTTAAGGAAATGACGAATTATGATCTCGGACTTATCCGCTTTGCCTTCGCGGCTGCTGCTGAGTTGGCGACGGACTTACAGCTCACTGATGAGGCAAATCATTGGAAGGGTATCTTGCGTCAGTTGCCTGATTTTGATCTGGATGAGACGATGGGACTTACCTTTGCAAAGGGATTTCCTTATAATCAATCTCACCGTCATTTTTCCAATGCGATGGCTATCCATCCGCTGGGGATTGTCGACTGGAGTAACGGGGCGAAGGATCAGAAGATCATCAAAGCAACCATTGCCAACTTTGAAAAGTTTGGGCCGGATTACTGGTGCGGCTATTCCTACAGCTGGTTTGGAAACGTGAAAGCACGGGCGATGGATGGCGAAGGTGCCGCGAAGGAACTACGTACTTTTGCAGAGTGCTTCTGTCTGCGTAACACCTTTCATGCAAATGGAGATCAGACAAAAAGCGGAAAGTCGCAGTTTACCTATCGTCCTTTTACGCTGGAGGGTAACTTTGCTTTTGCTGCCGGCATTCAGGAGATGTTGCTACAGAGTCATACCGGAATCATCCGCCTATTTCCGGCTGTACCAGCCGATTGGAAGGAAGTCTCCTTTACGAAGCTACGTGCCTACGGAGCCTTTTTAGTATCTGCCGAACGAAAAGCAGGCAGTGTGTACCAGGTGGAGGTTCTCGCCGAACAAGGCGGACTGCTTCGCATAGCCAATCCTTTTGGTTCCGCTTCGTATAAGACGAAAGGAGTCACCGGGAGTGTCACTGAAAAGGACGGAATACTCGAAATGAATACGAAACCCGGACAAAAAATACGTTTGCTTAAAATCTAAATACTACATGTGTCATGAATAGAATGATTATTTCTCTGCTTGCTTTTTTGTGTTGTTTCTCCTCAAATGTCTGGTCCGTTAATTCTTCTCGCGAGAAAGGTGTGATGCGGGTGATGTCCTATAATGTGCGTAACTGTAGAGGTCTGGATGATCAGACAGACTACAAACGCATTGCGAAGATTATCAGTCAGGCTGATCCCGATGTCATCTCCATACAGGAGCTGGATAGCGTCACTACACGTAATAATGGTTTGTTTGCTTTGGGAGAACTTGCCAAACTTACCCGTATGCATCTGGTATATGCACCGGCTATAGACTATCAGGGAGGAAAATATGGAATAGGCATCTTGTCGAAAGAGAAACCGTTGCACACCCGGACGTATTCTCTTCCCGGAAGAGAGGAGAGACGTGCTTTACTGGTTGTTGAGTTTGAGAAGTATCTGTTTTGTGCCACTCATTTTACGTTGACTGACGAAGATCAGATTGCTTCTATTCCCATTCTGCTGAATGCCTTGAAGGGTGTTACCAAACCGGTATTCCTTGCCGGAGATATGAACTCAGAGTATTTCTCCGCGACGCAAAGAGCTCTGCGGGAGCATTTTCAGATGCTGAATGATCCGGCAAAGAATACCTTTCCGGCAAATGCGCCGGACTGTTGCATTGATTATATCTACGCTCTTAAAAGTAACGCCACGACGTTTTCAGTGATACGCAATGAAGTACTAGAAGAGAAGGTCGCTTCAGATCACCGTCCGCTCTTTACAGACATACGAATGACATCAAACTGCTTGAATGAACTGAAGGAGACGGCGCGTATCCGTTTGAATATGAATACCGACTGGGCTTTTTACAGGGGAGATGTGGTAAACGGTCAGGCGGTGAATCTGGATGATTCAAAATGGATCCCAATTGCGCTGCCTCATGTCATGCAACTGGAAAAGAAACATTGCGGAGGAAACGGCATCTATGACGGAATAGGTTGGTACCGCAGGTATTTTAAATTGCCGGAGAGCAATAAAGGAAAACGAATCGTAGTCTCTTTTGAGGGGGTGATGACTTCGTGTGAGGTATATGTCAATGGTGCGAAAGTGGCAGAAAATTACGGTGGTTACATCGGACTGAATGCCGATATAACGGATATGATCAAGTGGGGTGAATCCAATGTGCTTGCGGTAAAGGTATCCGCACAGTATGACCCGCTGACTCCTCCGGGCAAACCGCAGGGGTCGATGGACTTCTATTATTACAGCGGTATTTACCGAGATGTAGAGATAATTGTGACCAACAAACTGCATGTGACTGATGCGTTGAGTGAAAATATAGTTGCCGGAGGAGGTGTCTTTGTGACTTATCCGGTAGTGGATAATAAGGAA
>JAQUZH010000190.1 GCA_028691445.1 Bacteroidales bacterium
AAGGCATAAAACGGGGAATCATGGAGATGGCTGACGACATAATCATCAACAAAGCAGATGGCTCCAACATGGAGAAAGCGGCACTGGCGCAAGCGCAGTTCAAGAATGCGCTTCATCTATTTCCAATGGCAGATTCGAGATGGACGCCACAAGTTCTGACTTACTCTGGTTTTTATGAAATTGGGATCAAAGAGGTGATGAAGATGATCGATGCCTATGTTGCTTTTACAAAGAAAAATGGTTTCTTCGAGACAAGACGAAGGAAACAATCCAAATATTGGATGTATGAATCCATCAATGAAAAACTGAAAGACAGTTTTTATCAAAACCCTGAAATTAAGAATTTACTAGGGATCAAAGAACTCATGGTCCTGAATGACCAAAACAGTTCTTTCGTTGCAGCAAAAGAGTTGCTGGATCTCTATTTTTCATCATTGAAAAAATAACTTTACCATTAATCATAGAGACGCTATGCCATTAACAATTCCGGAGAAGTTACCCGCAGTAGATATTCTGAAAAGAGAGAATATTTTTGTCATGGAATCAGACAAGGCTTCCACTCAGGACATTCGTCCGCTGAAAGTCCTTGTGCTTAACCTGATGCCAATCAAAATAACGACAGAAACAGATTTGATACGTTTACTGTCCAATACACCTTTACAGGTGGAAGTTGACTTTCTTAAACTCAAAAGTCACACGCCCAAAAACACCCCTATCGAACACATGATGGCGTTTTACAAAGACTTTGAAACGATCAGTGTGAACAATTTCGATGGGATGATTATCACCGGCGCGCCTGTCGAACTGTTGGAGTATAAGGATGTAAAATACTGGAAAGAGCTTACAAAGATTTTTGACTGGGCAAGCAAACATGTAACATCAACGCTTTATATCTGTTGGGCTGCGCAGGCCGGAATGTATCATTTTTATGGAGTACCCAAGTATCCCCTTCCTGCTAAAATGTTTGGTGTGTTCAAACATCGCATCACAGATCCGCAATTCAGACTTTTCCGCGGATATGATGATGAATTCTTTGTGCCACACAGTCGGCATACGGAAGTACGAAAAGAAGACATACTCAAAGTTCCCGAACTCACCATTCTCTCAGAGTCGGAAGAGTCAGGAGTGTACATTACGGTTGCAAGAGGTGGTCGGGAGGTTTTCATCACCGGACACTCTGAGTATTCGCCGGACACATTGCATAAAGAATATATGCGAGACAAGGCAAAGGGGTTAGACATTGCAGTTCCGCAAAATTATTACCGCGACAATGATCCGAAGAAAGATATCATCGTCAATTGGAGAGGACATGCCAATCTTCTTTTCACCAACTGGTTGAACTATTTTGTCTATCAGGAAACACCTTTCAATCCGGAAGAAATTGTCAAATTGGGATCACTCTAAGAATGAAACAACGAACTATTGAATTGCTATCTCCCGCAAAAAACTTCTCTTGCGGAGTAGATGCAATCAACCACGGAGCTGATGCCGTTTACATCGGCGCACCTTTGTTTAGTGCCCGTGCAGCGGCAGGCAACAGTATTGAAGAAATTGAGTCTTTATGCAACTACGCCCACAAGTATTTTGCCAGGGTATATGTGGCACTTAATACCATACTGAAAGAGCAAGAGTTGGTAGAAGCCGAACAGATGATCCATAGACTTTACAATGCCGGTGCTGACGCACTCATCATTCAGGATATGGGGATTCTTCAGATGGATCTTCCTCCCATTGCCCTTCATGCCAGTACCCAGATGGATAATCGAACACCGGAAAAGGTCTCTTTTCTGGAGAAAACCGGTTTTACGCAGGTGGTCTTGGCGCGTGAATTATCCCTTGATCAAATCTCGAAAATATCCCAAAGCACTTCAGTTGCATTGGAAGCATTTATTCATGGTTCATTGTGCGTAAGTTACAGCGGACAATGTTATGCCAGTCAGGCACTCACCGGACGAAGTGCCAATCGGGGCGAGTGCGCTCAGATTTGCCGTTTGCCCTTTACGCTGACTGATGCAGAAGGGACAGAAATATGCAAAGAAAAGCATCTTCTTTCGTTGAAGGATATGAATCTCTCTCCCTATCTGGAACAATTGATTGATACCGGTATCTCATCTCTTAAGATTGAAGGACGTCTGAAAGAGAATAGCTACGTAAAAAACATCACAGCCTATTACCGTCAACAGCTGGATTCTATTTTAGAAAAGAGAGCTTCAGACTATATACGTGCCTCCTCAGGCAAAACAACCTTTTTCTTTACACCACAACCGGAGAAAAGCTTTAACAGAGGATTCACCTCCTATTTTCTCAACGGAAGAGAGCAAGATATCTGTTCGCCGGACACACCAAAGTCCATCGGAGAAAATATCGGAACGGTCAAGTATGCTACACTCGGTAAAATGACGGTAGACAGTTCGGTATCGTTGCACAATGGCGATGGATTCTGCTACCTGGACGCGAGTGGCACATTCAAAGGCTTTCGTATCAACAGAGCCGATGGAAACACCCTCTACCCTTCTGAGAAGTTTATGATTGAAAAGGGCACCACGCTCTTTCGAAATCAAGATCAGGAGTTCGAGCAACTGCTGACAAGAAATACTGCAGAGAGAAAGGTTCCAGTAGAAATTACATTCAAGGATGATGAAGAAGGCTTCAAAATCATCATTGACGACAAGGAAGGTACTTCGTATACAAAAGCATTGATTCGTACGAAAGAGTTGGCCAAACAAGATCAGACTGCTCAAATACAACGGGTCATCAGCAAATTGGGTGACACGATATACACGGCATCTACGATGGATATCCAACTATCACAGCCCTATTTCATACCCTCTTCGATACTGACCGAATTTCGACGTAATGCCTTTTGTGAGTTTGAAGAAAAGAGACTTCAAAGGGCGCTTGAAAGTCGGAGTATCTCGCAGATTACACAGGGTATTCCCTTCACTTCAACGATGCTAACTTACCTGGGAAATGTTTCAAACACAAAAGCGAGAGCTTTTTATAAGGCATCCGGCGTAGCGGATATTGCTGCAGCCTATGAATTGGAACATGTAAAAGGAGCCTCTGTAATGTTTTGCAAGCATTGCATTCTGTGTACGCTGAACTTATGCAAAAAGAAAGCTCCCGGTAGTCTATCAGGATGGAAAGAACCATTTATCCTCTCTTCGAAGAACCACAAGTTAGCGTTGAAGTTTGACTGTGCAAAATGTGAAATGATGCTCTATCCCGTGGAGGAATAAAGATTAATCAGCGTAACCAGGATAGTTTGATTCTTCCAGGATACGATGGTAATTACTTTCCAGAAGAAGATCTTTCAAGTGAATATCCGGATGTTGCTTGACATACGAATTGATGATCTTCAGACCAATCCAGCAACCTACTCTTCCCGGTACATTTCCGACACCAAACATTGTAAACGGTGCGTCGTTAATTAATCGGGATGAATAGAGTTGATCAGTATCATACAGTTTATTTTCTGCACGAAGCACAGTCCATATTTTTTTCTCATTTTTCAGGGCCACATCCATTTCCTTTTCTGAGTAATCCATAATCGTTCGATTATCAGCATGTCGAAAAAGCAATGAGTAAAGGAAATACAATTTGCCTTGATAAATCATATTGTCTAAAACCCGATCCTGGACTCCATTAAAAGGAAATTCAGAATAAAACCAACCGGCAAGATAATCACGTACGATATTCTCCCGATTCATGTGAGTTTTCTCGTAGGAATAAACTGTATTATTATACAATGTATAGTCTACCCCCAGGTACTTATCCAAACTCACAGAAATAACATCATCACTAACAACAACAGATTGGTTCAACCCCGAGAGGTGCGTATAAAACAACGGACGTTTTACCTCCGGATAATATTTTGATAACGTATAGAAAGCCTCTTGCAGATCAGCTCTAATGGGCTCAATCGAATCATACTCCGCCTCAACATCAGAATAAAGAACTTGAATCTCCGGATTGTAAAAGAAATCATTCAGCTCCGAAACTAGCGAAGTTGAATCCTCAGCCGAAATTGCTAATATGGATTCGACATACACATTCCAGAATTTCGGGTGTTTCTCTTTCAATGAAGCATAATCAATGTGAGTAGAATCCTTCAGTTGGGAATACAGTTCTTTATCAAACCGAATGATGGCAACAGGCTGATTTTCTCCTTCCGAAAGAACTGCAACAGAAGCATTTCTATGACAGGAGCAGAAAATGATGAGTATCCATATAGACAGCCAATACTTTATCATAATTCGATTTTTGACAAAGGTAATTAATTTTAGTCAACAAAGAAATGTATTATTTTAATTTTAACCATCAGCTATAGCATTAAACCAAAAAAAAAGGGCTGCCACTTTCTATCGTACAGCCCTCTTTATGATTATATTCCAAACTAATCGGCGATATTCTCTCTTTTCGCTGCAGAGTAATTGATCTTTAAGGCAAGAGCTTCACGCAAAGCCTCCTTCACGTCAGTCACTATGCCCATCCTAGTATTTCTATCTACTCTAAGAGAAACAGTCATATAAGGTTGGTCCTTTTCACTCAGAGCTGCTTTTTCTGCTCCGATAAAGTTACTTATTTCAGTCGTCTCTGCAAAATCATCATTCAGCTGAATACGTGATTCAGTTCCAAATCTTGCTCTCATGGATCGATTGGGTTTTCCTATATATATAGAAGAGACCAACGATTTCTTTTCAAGTTTAGTCAACTCTGACACAGAAGGAACACGAAGTTCTACAAGCACTTCTGACTCGCGCATAGTCGTAACAACCATAAAAAAGAAAAGAACCGTAAATATCAAGTCCGGAAGAGACGATGTATTCAATTCAGGAAGTCCTCGTTCCTTTTTCGCAAATTTACCCATTATTTTTTTCCTCCATAAGTTCTAGGTTCAGCTTCTGATATCTTCTGCGGGAAAACAGCCCGAACTGATTTCTGGTGATCATCATCAAGCTCTACGTATTTTTTATTGAAATGTTCTAATGAAAACTCGTCTCG
>JAQUZH010000015.1 GCA_028691445.1 Bacteroidales bacterium
GACAAATATGCTGGTGAGTGATCAAAGTGAAACGGTGGTTGCTCCAATGTTGTTTATCACCCTGATTGAAAATGCCTTCAAACATGGAGTAAGCTATAGTCACCCTTCGTATATCCATATCACGATTTCTGAGAAACCGGGAGAAGAGATTGTCTGCAAGATAGAGAACAGCTATTTCCCTAAGAGTGATCAAGATAAAAGCGGGTCGGGCATCGGACTGGAACATCTGCGTAAAAGGCTGGGACTTATCTATCCGGGACACTACAAGTGGGACGTTGATATGAATAAAGAGAGCTATTCTTCTTGTCTGACCATCTATCTAAACAAACCAAAGAAATAAAAAGCATGACTATCAACTGTTGCGTCATTGACGACGAACCTTTGGCTCTGGAGCTGCTGGTAAGCTACGTAAAGAAGACCTCTTTTCTGAATCTGGTCGGACAATTCAGCAATGCCATAGAAGCCACAGACCTTATTTCAAGCGAAAAGGTGGATCTCCTGTTTCTTGACATTCAAATGCCGGAGATCAACGGGATCGAGTTTTCGAGAATGGTAAAGAAGTCGTGCAAGATCATCTTTACCACTGCTTTCAGCAACTATGCGTTGGATGGATATAAAGTCAATGCGTTGGACTACCTGTTAAAACCAATCAGTTATTCCGATTTCCTGCAATCTGCGCAGCGCGCCTTAGAGTGGTACGAACATCTTCAAAGTCCTGCTGCACCGGAGGTAGGTCCGGAGTATATCTTTGTCAAGTCTGAATACAAACTGGTTCAGATTGAATTAAAGCGGATACTCTACATAGAGGGATTGAAAGACTATATAAAATTTTATCTGGAAGGAGAGTCCTTTCCCATTCTCTCGTTGATGAGCATGAAGTCGCTCGAAGATCTCCTACCCGAGAAAGAGTTTGTACGGGTACACCGTTCGTATATTGTACGTGGAGATAAGATCAAAATCATCGAGCGCAACCGCATCGTCTTTGGAAAAGTCTACATCCCCATTTCAGACTCTTACAAAGAGGCGTTTCAGTTGTTCATCAACAAGATCGCTATTTTTTCGGTATGACGTTGACTATGGTCAGCTTCCTGACGCCCGAACTCACAGAATCAGGGAAATTTTGTACGGAAGAATTCGGTTTGCCATTGGTAAATGTAACAAACTCCTGCGTCTCCAGATTCACAATCTTGCCATTGATCAGTTTGCTTTTACGAAACAACCCATTGGTGAGATAACCTTGCGAATAATACTCCCCATAGCCGTCTATTTCGTCCTCCTTAAACGAACCGATATATTTATCTCCATTGGGAAGGGAGATACTTCCTGCTCCGTTCATCTTCCCTTTTAAAAAACGACCGGTATAGACTCTTCCTTTGTATTCGGTCAACGTACCTTTTCCATCATAGAGACCCGCCTTAAACGAACCCTCATAGATATCTTTATTGGGCAACTGAAGATAGCCGTCACCGTCATAAAAGCCCTTTGAGAAGGTTCCTTCATAATACTCCTTTGATTTCAAACGGAGCATACCCTGTCCGTCATAGAGACTGTCCTTGAAGAAACCGTCATATCTGTCGCCGTTCTTATAAATCACAAGGGCATTGCCGTTCTCACAATCGCCGGCTACTGTCTTGATATCTTTTCGCTGAGCAACAGAGGAGAAGCAGCACAAAAAGAGAAGAAACAACAAGCTCCCTTTCTGAAAAGGAACGCTAAGCTTGTTGATAAATCTGATGTTTACAAATATACTCATATACTTTTTCCGATAAGAAAAACCGGGGATCCTTTCCCTGACTAAATGCATCGCGTATATAGGTAGATGAAATCTCTAATACCGGTGCGTCAATGAGCTTGACATTGGGATAATCTATTCCCTTCAACGATTCACCATATCCCCTACGCGGATAAATGAGCAGCCCAAACTCGTTGATGATACGCTCAGGTTCCTTCCAAAGGTCGAATACATCCCAATTATCGGCTCCTATCATTAAAACGAAAGAGTCATCAGGATATTGTTTCTTCAACGCTTCAAGGGTATGAATCGTATAAGAAGGACGGGGGAGATGCATCTCAATATCGCACAGCACAAACTTAGGATATCCTTCCAAAGCAAGTCGGGCCATCTCCATCCGATCGGCATCAGAAGCTAGTTCGACGCGCTCTTTCAGTGGGTTGTGAGGGGAGACAGAAAACCAGATTTCATCTATATCGCCGTGTTCACAGATATAATTGGCCAATGCGGTATGTCCGATATGAATCGGATTAAACGACCCACTGTAAACCGCCACACGTTTCATTGCTCGATAAACTTTCTGATCACCTTCAACGCCTCCTCTTCAGCAGTTTCAAGGATCTCATTGCGTATGATCACATCAAACTTCTGAGCAAAGCTGATCTCATAATCAGCCTTGGCAAGGCGCTTTTCAATCACCTCCATCGTATCTGTGCCGCGGCTGACCAACCGTTCACGCAAAGTGTCAAGTCCGGGAGGCATGATAAACACCGACAACGCACGGTCGCCGTAATACTTCTTGATATTGACTCCACCCACCACATCGACGTCAAACACCACATTCTTTCCGGCATCCACCATCTCTTCGACCACACTTTTCAGAGTACCATAGTAAGTATCCTTGTAGACTTCTTCATATTCCAGAAAAGCCTCTTCGCTGATCTTAGCGCGAAACTCGTCCGGCGTTAAGAAGAAATACTCTGTCCCATGCTGTTCGCTGCCTCTCGGCGCACGACTGGTGGCTGAAACAGAAAAAGCCATGTTCAGATCTTGTTGCATCAGATACTGAATGATTGTACTCTTGCCCGAACCGGACGGAGCAGAAAATATAATCAGTTTGCCTGCCATTCTTACAAAACGTTTAAAACCTGTTCTTTCATTTGTTCGAGTTCATCCTTCATCCGGACTACAATCTTTTGCATCTCAGAATGGTTGGATTTTGAACCGAGTGTATTGATCTCACGTCCCATTTCCTGGGCGATAAAACCGAGTTTCTTACCCTGTCCTTTGGCATGATCCATCGTTTCAAGGAAATACTTCAGATGATTAGCCAACCGGTTCTTCTCTTCATTGACATCGAGCTTTTCGATATAATAGATCATCTCCTGTTCGAGACGGTTTTTATCATAGTCTTTACTGATGGTATTCTCCAACGCCTCTTCAATTCTGGCGCGCACTTTCTCAATTCGTTCTGCTTCATACAGTTCCAGTTCGCCGAGCATCCTTTTGATCGAGGCAATTTTTTCTGTAAACAGCGCCTCCAACATCTTTCCTTCCTGGACACGGAAAGCCGTAAACTGCTTGAGGGCTGACTTGATTGCTTCAAAAACAATATTCCATTCTTCTTCATCAAGCTCTTGAATGTCCGATTTCATGACATCCGGCAAACGAAGAAGTATCTCAAACCAGTTGGCAGGAACTGGGATATGTAAGTTCTTCGACAAGGTGTTGATCTGATTCATGTAGCTCTCAATAACAGAAACATTCATGGAAGTACCCGACTCTTTGCCTATACTCTCCACAAAAATGGAGAAATCAATCTTTCCACGTTCCAATTCCTGCGCAATCATCGAACGCACCAACATCTCTTTTTCCCGATATACGCCGGGAATACGAGTAGAAAGATCCATCTGTTTGCTATTGAGTGACTTTATTTCTATCGTCACTTTTTTGCTGGGCAATTCGGCAACAGCTTTGCCGAAACCCGTCATTGACTGTATCATACGCTTATTGTTTTGTACAAAAGTAATTTATATTCCCCGATTTTCGTCCCGTTCACTGCAAAAATGTAACTTTGCGGCCGAAATAAGCATCTTATAATGAAAACCATCTTATGTATTGAAACATCTACCCGCCCCTGCTCTGTTGCAATCCTCGTGGACGGAATAGCTGTTTTCACAAAAGAAGAATTGAATGGCCCTTCCCATGCTTCGCTGTTAGGTGTCTTTGTCCAGGAAGCAACAATGTATGCAAAGGATAACGGGCTCACCATAGACGCCGTTGCAGTCAGCTGCGGTCCAGGCTCTTACACCGGACTGCGTATTGGAGTCGCATTGGCTAAAGGCATCTGCTTTGGGATGGATATTCCACTTATACCTATTCAGACATTGCCACTTCTCGCTTCTACGGTCCTAAACGAACAACAGCTACCAGCCGACGCCCTGCTCTGTCCAATGATAGACGCTCGCCGTATGGAAGTATATTCTGAGATATACACCACCAATATGGAGGTCGTGAAGCCTGTTTCGGCAGACATCATTGATGAACAATCCTATCTGGATTATCGTGCAACAGGAGCGTTGTATCTCTTTGGTGACGGTGCGGAGAAATGTTTGGAGAAACTAGGAGAAGAGGTAGACTTTGTGAAAGAGGTACTCCCTTTAGCCCGAAATATGTATCCTTTGATTCAAAAAGCCATATCGGAAGGAAAAGTGCTGAATGATCCCGCATACTTTGAGCCTTTCTATCTCAAAGAGTTTGTTGCAACAGTGAGTAAAAAGCCGTTTTGATCTCCATAAAGAAATAATCGGGTAGGAGAAAACAAAAGTAGTTTTCTCCTACTTTTGTTTTCGACCTCCCACAGCACCGCACGTACCGTTCGGCATACGGTGCTTCCTTACTTACGATGACACTTTACAGTAGTAATCCGATAGAAAGACATACCCAGCTTTCCGCAAATTATCATTATTGATGGCGAGTTCCAGTATTGGACTGGCAGCAGTATGCCAATATCCTTTTCGGGTATTAGCCCACATCCAAGAATAATGTTTATTGATTCCACAGCGTATAAGGTTTATAAATCGGGTAGAGATTTTCTTCCACGATTTCCATATACACATACGGATGCGTCTGCGTAGCCATTCGTCGGTACGACTCAGGAATTGTTTCATATCCGCTAGTTTGAAGTATTCAATCCATCCGACAATAAATTGTTTAAGTTTGAATTTCCTTGCTTCATAGCCCCATCCGTTACTTCGGGAAGTCAACTCTTTTAATCGGGCTTTCATCTTTTCAGCACTCTTGGGGTGGACAGACAGTCGGCAGTTTCCTTTCATTACATAAAAGGAATAGCCCAGAAACTTCATCCCTTTTACATAGCCTACTTTCGTTTTAGATCGATTTACTTTTAAGTAGAGTTTGTTTTCTATAAAATGAATAATATGCTCCTTTGTTCGTTCTGCTGCTCGCTTGCTTTTACAAAAGATCATTCCATCATCCGCATAACGGACATATTTATGACCTCTGCGTTCAAGCTCCTTGTCCAATTCATTGAGCAATACATTGCTCAACAAGGGACTCAGCGGAACACCCTGGGGAACACCCATTGAACTCTCTTCAAACTTGTGATGAACCACTACGCCTGCACCCATATATTTATGGATGAGCGAGAGGACTCTTCCATCCTTGATCTTCTTCGATAAAACTTCTATCAGTTTACTCTGATTCACTGTATCGAAAAACTTTTCCAAATCTATAGCCACAGCATATTTATAACCTGCTGTTATATAAGATTGGGTTTTTTGAAGGGCGTTATGAGCACTTCGTTTGGGACGGAATCCATAGCTGGTATCACTGAACTCACGTTCATAAATCGGGGATAAAACTTGAGAGATGGCTTGTTGGATCAATCGGTCAACAACCGTAGGAATGCCTATTTGACGGGGTTTACCATTCTCCTTAGGGATTTCTACTCGTCGGACGGGATTAGGACGGTAACTACCATCCTTGAGAGAATCTAGTAGAAAATCCTTGTGGGCTTTTAGGTAGGGAAGTAAATCTTCCGTTTCCATCTTATCGACACTCCCACTTCCGCCATTGGCTCGCACCTGCTTATAAGCCAGATTCAAGTTTGAAGGCGAAATGATACGTTCTAATAAATCATCTTTCGTAAAGTGCACTTCCATGAGGTGGTTTTCAGTTATCCCCATAAAAGTCTGCACTCCTACATAGTCTTCGTTTTCCGAACTATCCTTCCGTAGACAGCCATTTTCCAATGTTTTCTGCATTCTTTCCTTCATAGGGTAACTTTCATTTACTACTCATTTAATTAAGGTTCAGACCTTCCCCGACAGTCGAGTATCAGGTACTATGTCCTCGGCTGACTTCTTACGGCAATTGTTAGCCGTGCTCCCGAAAAAAAAAACGTCGGCACGTCCGTAAGATCTCCCGTGGTAAGACTAATAACTTTCGTTCCATATATCCGCATCATTTATCCATACCGTCTCCGTGTAGCTTTAGGACTTCGTTTTGCATTGCAAACTCATCCAACGGGATAGACCTTATATGATGTTCGTGTTACTCAGACCGGAACTTTGCCGCCAGCTTCTTTCAGATTCTCCTCACGGTAGACACCCTTGCTATTGGCTAATGGTTGGTCGCTACATACCCCCATAGTGGACTTGCACCACCGAGTTAATAATCATGCACGGCACACAATAGATGGGGCGCCCTTTCGAGGCGCCCCATTGTATTATGTATGGATAGGAATCAGATTCCAAAGGCAGGCTTGCGAACAATCCAGTGACCTCTTGTAAAGTCAGGGAAATCAACCAAAGCACCGCCTCGTGCAATAGACATTTCAGACAAACCGGATACGGCACTCCATGCAGCTGCGTCATAGCAATCCATAGGAGCCGGTTTTTTGTTGCGTATCGCATCCATCAGGTCACACATCATAATATAATCCATTCCGCCATGACCGGCACCGGCAGCTTTAGCTCCTAGTTCAGCCCACATCTTATGATCATATTCTTTGAGCCACTTCTCTGCTGGATCCCACGTATGAGGCTTCGATTTTCCCTCTACATACACGCGCGAACCATCATCTTCCCACAAACCTTCTGTTCCCTGAACTCGGAAACCTAAAGAGTATGGACGTGGAGAATTGGTATCATGCGTACAAATAATGGTCTGACCATTGGCACATTGAATCTGTGTTGTAACGATGTCTCCTAAATTAAATTTTAGTTTGGCCAACTTGTGATCAGCACCCCCATTATCAACAATATATTTATGGAGTCCCAGCGATTGGGTAGCCATTGATGAAAGTTTGGTGAAACGGTTACCGCGGTTAATGTCCAGACAGTTAGCCACCGGTCCGATGCCGTGCGTCGGATAGATATCTCCGTTACGAAGCACCGAGTGTTGTGTACGCCATTGAGCCTCAGCAAAAGCGTCAGGCCCCATTCTCATTTCACCACCTTTGACAAAATTGTAATGCTTACCGTCATTAAACTTGACCTCACGAAGGTCATGTTGATATCCGCAACGCGCATGAATCAGTTCGCCAAAGAGTCCTTCGCGTACCATTCTCAAAGCCGCCATCACATCTTGACGGTAACAGACGTTCTCCATGATGTTCAAGTGACTTCCTGTGGCTTCTGACACATTGACCAAATCCCAGCATTCCTCGACCGTATTAGCAGCAGAAACCTCGACGCCAACATAAGGAACTCCCGCTTTCATGGCTGCGAGCGACATCGGAACATGCCATTCCCACGGACTGGCAATGATCACACAATCAAACTCTTCATTGTTGAGCATCTGTTCGAAAGCCCGTTCGCTGCCGGTATATGTTTTCGGCGCATCTTGCTTGCCTTTATTTGCAATGTGTTTGAGCGTACTTTGAAGGGGACCTTGCTGTGTGTCACAAATAGCGACAATCACTGCATCGTCAAAAGAGAGCACATTATTGATGTGTTCTTGACAGCGAGAGCCCGTTCCGATAAAACCAAAACGATACTTGCCATCATTCTTCTTGGCGTTTTTTTTCTTTTCGGGAGCCGATTCCGGTGTTGTTGCATTAGCAGCCATTGCATTTGCTCCGATGAGACTGGCAGAGGCGATGCCCATGGCAGTCATCTTCTTGACGAAGGATCTGCGGTTTGATTTTTCCATGTTGTAAAGTTATTATTGAGTTTGAGTGTTAAATATAAAAGCATCCAAGCCTATATTGCTTTTATATTTTGGCTGCAAATATAAAAAAAATAATTCGAACGCCTACCATTGCCTTATTCTTTTGAGAGAATTATACTTTTTAAACAATCGTCTTTTGCAGCGAAAGAATGAGAAATGTGCTTCACAAAGGAACAAAAATGACATAAAAAAGGCTCGTGGCAAAAATAAAATGGGAGCAATTTTCATCCGAGCAAGTAAAGCCTCGAAAAATCAATACGTGTCAAAGCATACTGTAAAGCTAGCTTGGTGCATTTGGTGCATAAAAAACAAGGGTTCTGCCCTTTTGAAGAAAGAAAAATAAAAAAAATCAGAGGAGTCGCCTCTCGAAACAATCGGGATGTTCTTGAAGAGCGATCCGTATGAATGTGCTATTTCGTCCGTATGAATGGATAAAAACATCCGTACATTTGCGTCGTTTCACATAGATGAAACGGAACAAATGTACGGATGTTTTTAGAAAGAGAACCCTTTGATTTGGAAAAGAGTTCAGGGAAGAATTAGTCAGCCAAGAAGGGATATTTATAATCCGTAGCGGCTACCAGTGTCTCTTTGATGGAACGCGGATTGATCCATCGATAGAGATTGAGCGCCGAACCGGCTTTATCATTGGTACCCGAAGCACGTGAACCTCCAAAGGGTTGCTGTCCCACAACGGCACCGGTCGGTTTGTCGTTGATATAGAAGTTGCCCGCTGAGTAACGTAGCTTGTTCATCGCCGCTTCAATCACATAACGATCACGCGCAAAGATTGAACCGGTCAATGCATAAGGAGTGGAAGAGTCGCACACGTCCAGCATCTCCTCGTAAGCACTGTCTTCATAGACATAAATAGTGATGATAGGACCAAAGATCTCTTCCACCATACTCTTGTAATCAGGTTTGGCAGCAAGAATGACCGTTGGTTCAACGAAATATCCTTTCGTCTTATCTCCGTTACCACCAAAGACAATCTCAGCGTCAGGAGAAGCTTTGGCGTCGTTGATATAGTTCATACAGTTGTCAAAAGATGCCTCGTCAATGACAGCATTGATAAAGTTGGAATAGGTAACCACATCGCCCATCTTTATCTCTTTGAGCATTGTTCCTACTCTCTCCTTTACTTCCGGCCAGATAGATGCAGGCACATAAGCACGCGATGCAGCCGAACATTTCTGTCCCTGATACTCAAAGGCGCCGCGTACAATAGCCACCGCTAGTTCCTGAACCGGAGCCGAAGCATGAGCGAAAATAAAATCTTTGCCTCCGGTCTCTCCTACTATTTTGGGATAGTTCTTATAAATAGGAAGATTCTCTCCAATGGCTTTCCAAATAGTGTTGAATGTTCCTGTCGAACCGGTAAAGTGGAATCCTGCAAAATCAGGACTCTTCGTGACTACACTACCAATCAGACTGCCCTGACCGGGGATAAAGTTGACAACACCATCCGGCAAACCGGCTTCTTTAAATATCTTCATCAAAAGATAGTTAGAGAGCAACGCGGTGGTAGATGGCTTCCACAAACAGACATTTCCCATCATGGCAGGAGCCATATTCAGATTGGATGCGATGGAAGTGAAGTTAAAAGGTGTCAACGTAAAGACAAAACCTTCCAAAGGGCGGTATTCTGTCCGGTTGATGATCCCTTTATCCGACTCTGGTTGTTCGCTGTAAATCTTTGAAGCAAAATAGGTATTGAAGCGTAAAAAGTCAATCAATTCGCACACACCGTCAATCTCTGCCTGATAGATATTCTTACTTTGACCAAGCATCAGACAAGCATTCATAACATACCGATACTTCGTCGAAACGAGTTCGGCGATCTTGTGCATAATGGAAGCCCGTTCGATCCAGGCCAGTTCAGACCACTCTTTGCGCGCAGCCATGGCCGCGTCAATTGCCATCTGCACTTCCTGAGCACCGGCCTTGTGATAAGTGGCCAAAACATGCTGATGATTGTGAGGCATTACAACTGTCCCCATGTTACCGGTACGAATTTCCTTACCTCCGATAACAAGAGGTATTTCAATGGATTGAGAAGCTACTTCCTTCAAGGCCTTTTCAAGTGCAACCCTTTCTTTAGACCCGGGAGTAAAAGAAAGAACCGGCTCATTCATGGGTTTCGCGAAATCAAAAATGGAGTTATTCATCTGTATTATTATTGATTTGTGATTAGAGA
This sequence comes from Bacteroidales bacterium, assembly GCA_028691445.1. Classification (GTDB taxonomy): domain Bacteria; phylum Bacteroidota; class Bacteroidia; order Bacteroidales; family JAQUTK01; genus JAQUTK01. Next base: position 10,125 of record JAQUZH010000015.1, read on the forward strand.
AGCAAATGTACAAAAAAAGAGAGAATAATCTTTGCTCGTACATTTTAATAATCAAATAAATAAACAGTATTGTTCTATTTTGTAACTTTGGTCCCTCATTATGGTCATAAATACATACATCAATGCAATGAAAAAAAGACTTCTTGTTTCTCTTTCTTTGTTGGCTATCAGCGCAGTTTTTGTTCTGCAAGGACGAGCTGAGGACCATTTACTGACGATCTTGAAAAGCGAACTTCAGCGCGAATCAGATCAATTTAAGGCATCTGGGGAGCCAGCTCCCTACTTTATCTCGTATCGAGTGGATAATCTTTACGAATCATCGGCAAGTGCTAGTTTTGGTAGTCTCTATCAAAAAATGACTGAGAATCACACGAAAACCCTTACTCCAATGGTTCGGATTGGCTCGTATCAAATGGACAACTATAGGGAGATAGCGCAAAAAGGGATGACCTCCTCTTCAGGTAGTTGGCGTCTACCGTTGGATGATGAACAGGGTGCTGCTACACGAATGGTACTTTGGAAAGCGACACGCAATGCATGGGACGATGGGATTCAAAACCTTGCCAATGTAAAATCAAAAGCACAGGTTCGTGTAGAAAAAGAAGACAAGTCTGACGACTATTCAAAAGAAGCGCCTGTGAAACATATAGAAAAAGAACTGACAAGCGCTCAATTACGGGTAGACTCTGATCTCTGGGAACAGCGGATCAAAGCGTATTCCGCTATATTCAAGGAGTATCCTGAAATCCGTAACGGAGATGCCTCTTTTTCCTATCAACGCTACCGAAAATATTACGTCTCTTCGGAAGGAACAGAGATTGCTCAAAACCTAACTTATTGCCGCATACTGGTTTCTGCACAAGTAGTTGCCGATGATGGCATGTATCTTCCTTTGTATCTTTCCTACTTTGCTTACGAACCGAAAGGGCTTACCGCGCATGAAACAATACTCAAAGAAACGCGCCAAATGGCTGAGACACTCGTCAAACTACGCACCTCACCAATAGTCGATTCCTATACGGGTCCGGCGATTTTATCTCCGGAAGCTTCGGGCGTATTCTTTCATGAGATCTTTGGCCATCGCATCGAAGGACAACGACTGAAGAGTGAATCGGATGGACAAACGTTTAAAAAGAAAGTCGGCGAACTGGTACTTCCTGCTGACATTTCTGTCATCATGGATCCAACCATCACATCTTTCGAAGGAGCCGACCTGAACGGATCGTATCTCTATGACGACGAAGGTGTCAAATCAAAGAAAGTGGATGTTGTGAAAAACGGTATTCTGAAAGAGTTTCTGATGTCAAGGACTCCGATTGAAGGATTTCCTGCTTCCAATGGTCATGGGCGGGCAGCTCCGGGCAGAGATCCCGTTACCCGTCAGTCAAACCTTCTTATCTCCACCACTTCGCCTAAGACAAGTAAAGAACTTCGTTCCATCTTAATAGAAGAGGCAAAAAAACAGGGGAAAGAATATGGTTACTACTTTTCCAAAGTCTCGGGAGGTTTTACACAGACAGGAAGATACAACCCCAATGCATTTAACGTAACGCCACTGGAAGTATATCGGATCTATGTCGACGGAAAGCCTGACGAACTGGTGAGAGGCGTCACGCTGATTGGAACTCCCCTATCTATGTTCTCGCAAATTAGTAAAGTAGGTGATAAAGCCGGTATCTTTACCGGAGTCTGTGGTGCTGAATCGGGCAGTATTCCTGTCACAGGTATTTCCCCGGAACTCTTCGTAAACGTTATCGAGACGCAAAAGGCAAGTAAGTCTGACGAGAAATTACCTATTCTTCCGCGTCCTCAAAGTAATCAATCTAAAGCAACGAAGTAATCATGAAACTGAAAGCAATCCTGTTTGCCGCATTATTGTGTGTGGCTTTCACTGATACACAAGCAAAGGAAGAAAAGGAAACCATCCTATTTCAGGCAATGAATGATGAACTGAATCGCACCATGAGCGGCCTTTCTCTTCCCAATATGCAAAAACCGTTCTTTTGCGCCTATACAATTCGCACCAACGAATACTTTGCACTTACGGCTAGTTTTGGCGAAACGACTTATTCCTTCAAAGGATTAGCCAATCAGTTTCGTGCTGATCTGATGGTTGGCGACTATCACCGGGCAAACTTTAATTACACAGATGCTTCCTATGTCAACCAAGGTCAATCAAGCAACATGCCTGTTGATTACGACTACGATGAGATCAGACGCAATCTCTGGCTGGTGTCGGATAGAGCATATAAAAATGCAGCTACTGAATATGATGCTAAAATGTTAAAATGGAAGCAGATGAACGTTTCTCCTGAGATGGATGCACTGGACGATCTTTCCAGAATCACACCCATACAGAAAAAGTCAAAACATCGCTTTGAGCAGACATTCAGTCGAAAAGAGTATTGGAAAAAAACAGCAGAAGCCGTCACTTCCGTATTCACCAAATATCCGGACATTATTGATAACCAATTAACCTTGCAGATTTGGACATCGGATGATTACTACATGAGCAATGAAGGGAGTCAGATTGTGAATCCGCAAGACTATACAAATCTGGAGATTTCAGCGACAGTGCGCACGGAAGATGGCGGAAACCTGACGAGTCGAATTGACTATGAAGTACTGAACGATGCGTATATCCCATCCAAAGACTCTATTATCCGAGCTGCAGAAGAACTGGCTCAACAAATAATTGCTTTAAAGAATGCTCCCAAAGTAAACGAAACGTATGAGGGTCCGGTACTCTTTGAGGGTATACAGGTCGTAGCTCAGTTAAGCAAATTCAATGTGTACGGTTCCGGAATGACCGCGTATAGAGCACCATTGACCTCCAATGAGCGCAAATCAATGGAAGAGAGACTCAACCGGAAAATACTGCCCACCAATCTGAATGTGACCAGTATGCCGGGATTGAAGGAATATAATGGAGTCCAATTATATGGCGCTTATGAAGTGGATGCAGAAGGTGTTGTGCCACCTGAGAAACTGGTTATGGTAGAAAATGGGATTCTTAAAAATGTCGCTTCTGATCGTATCCCAACGCTCAGAACTCCTCTTTCAAATGGTCATTGCAAACCGTCGGTACCCGGTTCGAATGTGAGATCGAACATCCAACCCGGGGTTATCGTTTTTGAAGCGACTAATGGAGAGAGCCGAAAAGAGCTGAAAGAAAAATTACTCCGACTGGCCAAAGAGGAAGGAGAGGCGTATGCGTATATCCTTCGAGGCACAGACATCGCAAGACCACTTATCTACAAGGTCTCTGTGAATGATGGAAGTGAGCAACTCGTGCGGGGAGGTGTAATCTCCAATATAGATGTGCGACAGATGAAGAAAATGGCAGGAATCTCCTCCGAACAGAGTGTCAGCAATATGCGGTACAATCAATCGTTGACCTCTTATATCTATCCGTCCGCAATGTTGCTTGAAGATCTTGAGCTGAGCAAAGACGGCATCAAAACCCGCGACAAAAAGCCCGTGGTAACATCTCCGCTTGCAGACCTACAGAATAAAAAGAAAATCAAATAATAGATACTACGTATGAATGATCAAATCGAGCAAATTGCGCAACGGCTCAAAGGACTGCGCGATGCATTGGATGCTTCAGTAGAAGACTTTGCAAAGACCGCAGGTATTTCGAAAGAAGAGTATGAAAGTTATGAAAGTGGGAAAAAAGATATCTCCATAAGTCTCTTGCAAAGTATCTGCAAGCAATATGGCGTTGAAATGACAGCTATTTTGTTTGGAGACGAACCACATGTTGAGTCCTACTACCTGACCCGTGCCGGACAAGGTATTGCAATGGAACGCACAAAGGCCTATCAATACAACTCTTTGGGTGCCGGATTTAAAAACAGAAAAGCAGATCCGTTCATCGTCACCGTCGAGGCTAAGCCGGATGACACTCCCATTCATCTGAACAGCCATGCCGGTCAGGAGTTTAATATGGTACTGGAAGGAACACTTCAGTTGACCATCAACGGGAAAGAGTTAATCCTTCATGAAGGAGACAGTATCTACTTTAATTCCGGATTGGAACATGGTATGAAAGCCCTGAACGGAAAGACAGTAAAATTTTTAGCAGTAATCTTATAACAATAGCATATGATCGACAGATATTTAAAGCAGGCTACATTCACGAGTCAGGCAGATTTTGAGAAAAACCTCGAACTGATCATACCGGAACATTTCAATTTCGGATACGATATTGTAGATGAATGGGCTGCCAAAGAGCCAGACAGAAGAGCGCTTCTTTGGACAAATGACAAAGGAGATTGCAAAGAATTTACCTTTGCTGAGATGAAACAGCTCAGTGATCAAACAGCATCCTATTTCCAATCCGTGGGAATCAAGCGCGGCGATATGGTCATGGTAATTCTGAAAAGACGGTATGAATTCTGGCAAACAATCGTAGCATTACATAAGATTGGTGCGGTGATCATTCCGGCCACTCATCTTCTGACACAAAAAGATATTGTATTCCGTAACAACGCAGCCGACATCAGTGCAATTGTTGCCACTGGAGATGATATCATCATTCATCATATCAGCGATGCACGGGCGGCCTCTCCAACAATCCGTTGCCTGATCTCCGTCGGACCGGAAATACCGGAAGGATGGGAAGACTTCCACAAAGGGGTACAAAACGCCGCTCCTTTTGTAAGACCTTCCGAGCCGAATAACAACGACGACCTGATGCTTGCAAGTTTTACATCCGGCACAACGGGAAATCCGAAGATGGTGACGCATGACTTTACCTATCCGATTGCCCATATTATCACGGCTGCTTTCTGGCACAACTTGCGACCGGACAGTATTCATCTTACGATTGCAGACACCGGATGGTTGAAAGCGGTATGGGGAAAACTCTATGGTCAATGGATTGTAGGTGCAACGGTTTTTGTGTATGATCACGAAAAGTTTGTGCCGCAAGAGATATTGAAAAAAATAGAAGAGTACAAGATCACCTCTCTGTGTGCACCTCCTACCATCTTCCGTTTTCTGATCCGTGAAGATCTGACCAAATACGATCTCTCTTCACTGGAGTATTGCACGATTGCCGGCGAGGCATTAAATCCCGCTGTGTACGAACAGTTTTATAACCTGACAGGAGTCAAACTTCGCGAAGCATTCGGGCAAAGTGAGACAACAACCGTGGTGATTACCTCTCCCTGGATGGAACCGAAACCGGGTTCGATGGGTCTTCCAAACCCTATTTATGAGGTAGACCTTCTCACTCCCGACGGACGATCAGCGGAAGCCGGCGAACAGGGTCAGATCATTATTCGGACAGACAAAGGATATCCTGCCGGTTTGCACAAGGGTTACTACCGCAACTCCGAACTAACCTACGATGCTTATCACGACAATATCTATTACACAGGCGACCTTGCCTGGAGAGATGAGGACGGTTATTTCTGGTTTGTCGGTCGCGCCGATGATGTCATCAAGAGTTCGGGATACCGTATCGGACCGTTTGAAGTGGAAAGTGCTTTGATGACACACCCTGCCGTTGTAGAATGTGCTATTACAGCTGTTCCCGATGAAATACGCGGACAAATCGTAAAGGCTACAGTCATTCTTTCGAAAGAGTACAAAGAGAAAGCCGGAGACGAACTTGTCAAAGAGTTGCAAGATCATGTTAAGAAGGTGACCGCACCCTACAAGTACCCACGTATTATTCAATTCGTCGATGAACTTCCCAAGACCATCAGCGGAAAGATACGCAGAGTTGAGATTCGCCAGAACGACACCAAATAAGACGAACCTCCTCCCACTAACCAACAAAGAGGGCGACTCATGGAGTCGTCCTCTTTGTTAGTTAGTGGGAGCGTGTACAATCGCTTATCTGAAGACTAGGCGATAGAATTTGCTCTCATCAAAGATCTCATGAGCGGTAACCAAGAGATCCTCGCTGGTTATGGCATTAATTCGTTTAAACAATTCCGATTCTTCTTCATATTTGTTGAAATGGAGATAAGACTTGGCCACATTCAGTATCGAACCTTCTCTGTTTTCAGCCGCGATAGCCACCTGCCCTGTGAGCTGCTTTCTGGCCTTTTCCATTTGGCTGTGCGTAAGTTTGTTTTCTCTTAACTTCTTCAACTCTTGGAGCATGAGAGAGGTACAACGCTCTTCATTTTTAGGATCACAACCAAAGTTGACCGTAAACAAGCCGGTATCGGTATAATTAACCACATTCGATTCGATGTCATACACCAGCCCATTCTTTTCTCTCAGACTCACATTCAAACGGTTGTTCATGCCCGGTCCGCCGAGGATATTATTGAGAAAAAAGAGCGAATCACGACGATTATCGTATAGATTGTAGGCAATACTCCCGATCATTACATGCGTCTGATAGGTATCGTGATGAATCACTTGCATCGATGGAGCAACAGGTACAGGAGAAAGACGTGGAAGTTGCACACCCCCCCGCGAAGTATCCGACATATATTTCTCAGCATATCGTAGCACCTTATCAAACGGAGTAGATCCCGAAGAAAAGAAAACGATGTTCGAAGGAAGATAGAGCCGATTCATGAAAGAAAGGCACTTATCAGCATCAAAAGACTGCAGTGACTCCGGAGTACCAAGAATATTCTTTCCGATCGGATGACCGGCAAAAACCATATTCTCAAACTCGTCATAAATGAGTTCGGAGGGAGAGTCTTTGTAAGAATTAATCTCATCCAGAATGACATCTCTCTCCCGTTCAATCGCCTTCTCCGGAAAGATCGAATGAAAGATCAGATCAGACATCAGTTCGACGGCCCGCTGAAAATCCTGAGCTAAAAAAACAGAATAGACAAAAGTCTCCTCCTTTGTGGTATACGCATTCAATTCGCCTCCTACAAGCTCCATACGATTCAGTATATGCCAGGCTTTTCGCTTCGAGGTTCCTTTGAAAAGCATGTGTTCGATGAAATGCGCCATTCCCTGTTCGTCGCTTGCTTCATCGCGCGTTCCGGCATGAACCGCGAAGCCACAATAGGAAACAGAAGAGAAAGAAGGTAGATGAATGATTCGCAAACCATTAGAAAGAGTTGCAGCGTTATATGACATAATTGGTGCGTATATGATTGTACAAAAATAGAAATAAACCTTTGTTCATTACGAAAATATTGTGGATATTTGTCCTCACATTTATCAGAACATATGGAAATATCTACAATTAATAAAGAGAATATGCTTTCCGATATTCAGAATCTTCTCCAAAAAGAGGCCAACGCAATACTCCAGATTCCAATCACAGACGAATACGAAAAAGCCGTTTCTCTGATTCTTGAACAAGTGCATCATAAGAACGGCAAACTGGTAACCAGTGGTATGGGTAAAGCCGGTCAGATCGCCGCAAATATGGCAACAACGTTCTGCTCCAGTGGAACACCATCCGTCTTTCTTCATCCCAGCGAAGCCCAACACGGAGATTTGGGTATTATTCAGGAGAACGACCTGATGCTTGTGATCTCCAATTCCGGTAAGACGCGTGAGATTATCGAACTATTGGACCTTACTAAACGACTCAATCCCACGATCAAGTTTATCGTCATCACGAGCAATCCCGAGAGTTTACTTGCAAAGAAAGCAGATGTCTCTCTCTTTACCGGTGCACCCGCCGAAGTGTGCCCTCTCGGACTGACCCCGACGACTTCCACAACGATCATGACTGTTATCGGCGATATCCTCGTGGTCAATACAATGAAACATACCAGTTTTAATTACCAGGATTACGCCAAGAGACATCACGGTGGCTATCTGGGAGAAAAATCAAGAGAACAATCTGCAGTAGATAAATAATTCAACGCCTTACAACAATGAGAAAAGTAATTGGGGTCGGAGAAACGATTCTGGATATCATCTTCGAAAACAGCCAACCTTCGGCCGCAGTACCGGGCGGATCTGTCTTTAATGCCATGATATCGTTAGGACGCTTAAAAGTGCCGGTAGAATTTATCAGCGAAATCGGCAATGACAAAGTAGGAGCGATCATCAAGGCTTTCATGGAAGAGAATAATCTGACCACAAAGTATATCGATGTCTTTCCCGATGGCAAATCGGCTATCTCACTCGCTTTTCTCAACAAAAACAACGATGCAGAGTATCTTTTCTATAAAGATTATCCCAAACAAAGGCTCGATGTGCCATTCCCAAGCATCAATGACAGCGACATTGTCATGTTTGGCTCCTTTTATGCCATTAATCCTACGCTGCGCGAACGGATCGTCGAACTCTTAGACTATGCCACGCAGCGACGGGCCATTATCTATTACGATCCCAATTTTCGGATCACGCATGCACATGAGTCTATTCGTTTGGCTCCTTCTATTCTGGAGAACCTCGAATATGCAACCATCATCCGTGGCTCAGATGAAGACTTCTACAACCTCTTTAAGATGGATGATGTAGACAAGATATACGATCAGAAGATCAAATTCTACTGCCCCAACTTCATCTGCACTATGGGAGCAAAGGGAGTTGAGCTGCGTACGCATTCGATACGCAAGCATTATGAAGTGCCCGTTATCCAACCGGTAAGCACCATTGGAGCTGGCGATAATTTTAATGCGGGACTCAACTACGGCTTGCTCAAACTGAATATTTCCCGCAACGAAGTCGACAGTTTGTCAGAAAGTGCATGGGATAAAATCATTGGATACGCCATTGATTTCTCTTCAAGTGTGTGCCAGAATTACGAGAACTATATCTCAAAAGAATTTGCGGAGAAAGTGATGTAAAAAGAGGCTTCGTTTCCTCTTTTTGAGGATTGCAAAAAAAAGAAGAGTTTCTACCCATTTATCGATAAAAACATTAAATAGATTGAGCTTTTGTTCCATTAAGAAAAAAAGCATTACCTTTGCGCCCTAATTTGATTGCAGGGAAGCGCAATTATGCATACTACTGCGTGAAAGGACGCTCACGAGAAGGAATTTATAAGCCGCCGACCTTCGATATTACAAAAAAATAATGAAGACATTTGATGAACTAGGTGTTGCCCCTGAGATACTCAAGGCAATACAAGAAATGGGATATGAGAAGCCCATGCCGGTACAAGAGGAAGTGATTCCTTTTCTATTGGGAGAGATGAACGAAGTGATTGCTTTGGCACAAACAGGGACAGGAAAAACGGCTGCGTATGGTATCCCTGTTATTCAATGCATTGACATCAGAAAGAATCAACCACAAGCGTTGATCCTTTGTCCTACGCGTGAACTTTGTCTGCAGATTGCAGGCGACCTTCAGGATTATTCGAAGTATGTAGATGGATTAAAGGTGCTCCCCGTCTATGGAGGTTCCAGCATTGAAAGTCAGATCAATTCACTTAAAAGAGGTGTGCATATTATTGTGGCAACTCCGGGTCGCTTGATTGACTTGATCGGCAGAAATACAGTGCGTATGAATGAGGTAGGCAATGTTATTCTGGACGAGGCAGATGAGATGCTTAACATGGGCTTTTCAGAGAGTATAGATGAGATTCTTGCTGAAGTTCCATCCACAAGAAACATGCTACTTTTCTCGGCGACGATGCCTGCAGAAATTGCAAAGATCACCAAGAAGTACATGAAACAGCCGAGAGAAATCGTAATCGGCAACAAGAATGAAAGTAACGAAAACGTCAAACATCAGTTTTACACCGTTCAGGCGAAGGATAAATACCTTGCGCTGAAACGTATTGCTGACTACTATCCTTCTATCTATGGTATCATTTTCTGCCGTACCCGTAAGGAGACGCAGGAGATTGCAGACCACCTGATTGAAGATGGATATAGTGCTGATTCACTGCACGGCGAACTTTCGCAAGCGCAACGTGATAATGTGATGCAGAAGTTCCGCATTAAAAACATCCAACTGCTCGTGGCAACCGATGTGGCTGCTCGCGGACTGGATGTAGATGATCTTACACATGTCATCCATTACGGTTTGCCCGACGAAACAGAATCGTACAACCACAGAAGCGGACGTACAGGACGCGCCGGTAAGACCGGAACTTCCATTGCTATTGTTCACATCAAGGAAAAGGGCAAGATCCGTCAGATCGAGAAAGGGATTAGCAAGAAGTTTGAAGAGAGAACGATTCCGAACGGAAACGCAATTTGTGAAAAACAGCTTATCGCCTGGGTGGATAAACTCGAAAAGGTAAAGGTCGAAGAAGAGCAGATCACCGAGTTCCTTCCTTCGGTATTTCGCAAACTGGAATGGCTGGAAAAGGACGACTTGTTGAAGCGTCTTGTTTCACTCGAATTCAATCGTTTGATGGCGTATTACCGTAATGCTCCTGAGATTAAAGCTCCGGATGCCTATTCTTCTGAAGGAAGAAGAGAAGCCGGAAGAGATGGAAGAGAGGGTAGAGAAGGAAGAGACAGAGGTCCGCGCCGCACTTCACCCGGATTTACACGCATGTTTATCAACATCGGAAAAGTAGACGGCATCTACCCTAACACTTTGATTGAAGTGATCAATCAAAATGTACGTGGACGTGTCGGTTTGGGCAAGATCGATCTGTTGCAAAACTTCTCTTTCTTTGAAGTGGAAAGTTCGGTGGCAGACAAGGTGATCAACTCAATGAACAAAGCCGAGTTTCTGGGAAGAAGAGTCTCTGTTGAGATTGCTCAGGAAAAACAAGGCGACGACAGAGGTGAAAGAGGTGGCAGCGACAGAGGCGAAAGAAGCGGCAGCGAAAGAAGCGGTCGATTTGGAAGACGCCCTGAAACGCAAGATGACTATGCATCTGTAAGGAAAAGCAACTTTGCAAAACGCAAAGAAGGTGACCGCAACAGAGGTAGCAGAACCAACGACCGTGGCAGCTTCGGCACAAGAAAAACGACAGAGAGAAAGAAAAGATATTAAGACGATCTGCGTCCGTTAAATTTCTCAGAAAGACTTTTCTGACTATACTATACGTAATCCGCCGGCAGCAAACATCTGTTTACTACCGGCGGATTACTTTTTTGGGTCTCTTTGTCTTTTCCGAAAAAACAAACGGAAAACTCCGGAAAGATATACGGACAAAAGTGAAAAGTTTTCCCATAGTTTCCGGCAAAACAATGGGAAAACTTTTCAGGGGATTTGGGACGCTTCTTTTTGGTTTTTTAGATACACCAAAATGCCAATAATAGTAAACAGGACAATCGATGCAAAAACTAGTTCAAAAAGGGGCAATCGATTGCTTTTTTGGTAGCAATTTTTGATCGAGCAAGTAATATCAAAACAGACCAAACTGTCCTACAGTATTCTGAGAGGTGTGGTTTGGTGCAATTGGTGCATTAAAATCAAGGTAATCGGCGATTCTGAAAGCAAAAAAAAAAAATTGGCGCCGAAATTTGCGAAATCAGCTGATACTTAATCTGTTGCCCTTATAAAAGCCCTATTTTTAAAAGTTTTCGGCCAAAATCTTCATAAAACAGTACGTAAGCATTCGTTATTTTGTGGTTTGAAATAATGAAATCGATTACTTTATCATGACAATTTTAGTAACTACGCCCTTTTTGCCATCGGGTGTCGCTGCATAAACTAGATAGACACCACTGCTCACACGGTTATCATTGCCATCTTTTCCATTCCAGGAAATCTCTCCACCCAGAGAGACACCGGTAAAGATTTTGCGCCCTTGGACATCGGTAATGATCACTTCGGAGTTTTCCATCAAACCGCGAACGACGATCGGACCTTCAAAATCAGGCGCCACCGGATTAGGGAAAGCGTATGCATCACTGTAATCTTCCTTGCCTTCAATGGCATCACCCATAAAAGAAACCAGACCGGACTCGGTACCGATGAAGACCTCTCCGTTGTCGGGGTTGATCGCCAACGAAAGGATTCGGTTGGACAGGAGCGGACTATTTTCTTTGGTAAAGTGGTGAATTGTTTTTTTACCGTTTTCACTCAGCAGATAGACACCATTGCCCTCTGTGCCAATCCATTTGCGGTTTCCTCCATCAATGGCGATGCAATTGAGTTGTTCATTTTCAAGCAGATAACTGGCAGCTACTGTGCCGCCGGTTGACTCGCTCTCTTCTTCCAGTGGAACTTTCACCCTTGTGCAGCGGAAATTTGCATTGAACACTCGCTTTGGATTGGGGAACAACAGCGGACCTTTATCGGTGCCGACCCATATTGTTCCGTTCTTATCTTCGACAGCACAAAAGACGCCGTTGGGATAGATAATTTTGCCTTCCATATCGGTGAATGAATGGAAATAAACGGTTCGGTGCTTACTTACATCTTCCAGATCGCCTTTTATGTCGAGCACAAAGAGTCCGCACTCATCCACGTTACGAGGCAAGATGATCCATTTGTCGCCATTGGACATATGGTTGATCTGCGAGATCGTTGCCTTTTTCTTTAAGTCCGGATAAGTAAGTGAGAGCCAGGTAGAATCGCTTTTTAACACTCTGAGGGTACTATCCACCAGATAATTGCTCATCCAGAGATTTTGATCTTCATCATAGCTGAGCGCATCTACACGCACATACTGATAATTCAAGTTGTTGGTCGGAAGAGCAGACTCCAACGCACTGTTGGTGAAGGTATGGAGTTTGACAAGCTTATGGTCTTTAAACTCATACAAACCATCGCCACAAGAGGCAGCAAAAAGATGGTTTCGGTCATTGGGATCAGCCACCAGACTGACAATATCCATATAATCAATCTTGTTCGTCAGGTCGCGAATCGAGTCGACATTGTAATTAAGCCACTTATCGCCCTCATACAACATGATACTTCCTTTGGTAAAATAACGGTTGCCCCACCGTCCTCCTCCCGCCATCATCAGTCTCTTTTGAGAATAATTCATAAAGAAAGGCACATTGGTCATCGGACCATCCGGCAAGAAGGGCTGATTGACCAACTCAACGGTACCGTCGGTCTGAATCTTGAAAGAAAGCAATCCACTTCCGTTGACACTTGCCCAGTAACTGTTGGTCGAAGAAGCGTGTTGAAGTGTGACCATCTCAAAAGGAGTAGTGGACGTAACGATGCTCTTATCGGTGCTGCAGATCGCAACCGTTTTGGCGGTACGATAGACCAGTTTGTCATTGACAAGCATCATGTCCAAGATAGTTCCACTCTTGAAAGTAGCCCAGCTATTGTCCGGTTGGAAGGTGTAAATGGCTGTCTTTGCGACCAACAAATGAAACTTTCCATCAAAATACAAAAGTTTGTCGCCGGTTTTGGCATCCATGATCTTCCAGTTGTGGATATCCAACAGATTATCAGCCAACGAAGCGATGTATATTCCCTTTTCAGAAAGCGCATAAATATGATTGTCATGCACAATCGTATTTTTCACTTTTACACCAAGCATATAGGTATCGGCTATCTCTTTCTTCTCCATGTTGACTACCATGACTCCAAAATCGGTGGACAAGTAGGCATACTTTTCATCGAAATAGATATCATTCACCACTTTGGAAGAGGTCAGCGACTTATTCATCAGATCGGGTAGATTATATAACTCTTTGCCGTCAATGATATCGATATCCGAATTAGCATAGACGATGACCAGCAGATTTCTCTTCTCATCGTACGCCATCTTTTGTGCAGATATATCGCTGATACCATTCTCACGGGTGTAAATCTCCAGATTGTTATCTTCTGTATCAAAACTGAATATATTACCTAGAGAGACCGCAAAAACCTTCGGTCCGGCGGGTGTTACAGCTGTTATGTTACCAAAAGCCGGGTAGCTTTTCCACTCTCCCACGGCCTGTTGAGCAAAGGAGGAAAGTGCGATGAAAGAGAGTAAAGAATAGAAAAGGAGTCGTTTCATACCCTTGAATTTAAATATTGGATAAGCAGTTGCGTTGCCTTGCCGCGGTGACTTATTTTGTTTTTCTGCGCACTTTCCATCTCGGCAAATGTTTCGGAAAACCCATCCGGACGGAAAAGCGGATCATAACCAAACCCTTCTGAACCGTGGCGACTCTCCATGATTTCGCCTTTGACAACACCCTCAA
>JAQUZH010000191.1 GCA_028691445.1 Bacteroidales bacterium
AATATGGGGATATTTTCAGAAAAGAAAGAAGATGACGCTTTTGGCTGCAAATATTTTAATAGTTGATGATGAACAAGCTATCGCCGATTTGGTTGAAGTTTATCTGAAAAATGAGAACTATAATATCTTTAAATTTTATAACGGCAAGGATGCCCTTAACTGTATCGAAAATGAAAAACTAGACCTCGCCATTTTGGATGTCATGCTCCCCGATGTAGACGGTTTTTCAATCTGTCAGCAAATCCGGGCAAAGCATAATTTTCCGGTTATCATGCTGACAGCCAAGGAGGAAGAAATCGATAAGATTACGGGGCTGACATTAGGCGCTGACGACTATATCACCAAGCCGTTCCGCCCTTTGGAACTTATTGCCCGTGTAAAGGCACAGCTCCGGAGATTTACCAAGTATAATTCTGCGGAGCCAAACCAGGAAGAACACTTGATTGCCTTTTCCGGCCTGGTACTCAACATGGATACCCATGAATGTATGCTGAATGAAAAAAATCTATCTCTCACTCCTACAGAATTTTCCATTCTTTGGGTCCTTTGTTCCAATCGCGGACGAGTGGTCAGTTCGGAAGAATTGTTCCATGAGGTATGGGGAGACAAGTATTTCACCAATAGCAATAATACGATAATGGTTCATATCAGGCATTTAAGGGAAAAAATGCACGATAGCGCGGAGCATCCTCAATATATCAAAACAGTATGGGGGGTTGGCTATAAAATTGAAAAGTAAGAGAGATAAAAGAAGGAATGATTATACCAAATTAAAAAACAAAGTATTTTTTCGAATGCTTCTGCTTACAGTTGCCGCCGCTATGACTGTTTATCTATTGCGCAATATCCTGCGTGGACAGATCGGAGATCGTATCGTTAGATTTTTAGTCAACGCTTTTCATTTTAGAAGTTCAGACGCACTGACAATCTATCAGTTGGTGATTCGCAATAATATGGACATGATCCTTTTTGGTATAATCCTATTATTTTTAGTTATTTATTCTGTTTATTGGTTCACAAAATATTTTGATGAAGTCAGCGCTGGAATGGATAAACTTACTGAAGAATCGGATGACGAAATTACATTATCACCAGAACTGGATTTTATGGAAAATAAGCTTAATCAGATAAAAAACTACTTGGAAAAACAAAAAAAAGCTGCACTTGATGCTGAGCAGCGCAAGAATGATTTGGTAGTTTACTTGGCTCATGATATAAAGACTCCGCTGACCTCCGTTATAGGCTACTTAAGTCTTCTCGATGAAGCTCAGGACATGCCTCCTGAACAGAAGGCAAAATATGTCGGTATTACCTTGGAAAAAGCTTATCGATTAGAGCAGCTTATCAATGAGTTTTTTGAGATCACAAGATTTAATCTTCAAAGTATTGTTTTGAATAAACAAAAAATCAATTTACAGTTCATGCTCCAGCAGATGGCAGATGAATTCTATCCAATGCTGACTCCACAGGAAAAACAGGTGTCCGTTAATGTGCCTGACGGCCTCACTCTGTGGGGAGATGCCGATAAACTGGCTCGTGTATTCAATAACATTCTTAAAAATGCAATAGCCTATAGCTATGAAAACAGCGTCATTGACATTTCCGCTAAACAGCAGGACAAAAATATTGTTATAACTTTTACTAATCAGGGAAATCCAATCCCGCAGGCAAGGCTTGAAACTATTTTTGAAAAATTTTACCGATTAGATACTGCACGTTCCACAAGCACTGGTGGAGCAGGGCTGGGTTTGGCAATCGTACAAGAAATTGTCACGGCTCACGATGGAACCATCTCTGTGGAAAGCAACCCGGAAAATACTACATTTACAGTAAAGCTTCCGTTATAAAGAGGCAATATATCCTAAATTCCAGATACTTAAGATAAGAATATCTTAAGAAATTCATAAGCTGGAATTCCAACATAGCTCCTTATTCAGTGGTTGAATAATATCAGCACAGAATAAGGAGCTGTTTCATATGGCGCGGAAAGTAAAAAAGAAAAAGTCAAGAATACGTATATTTATAAATTTTTTGTTGATGGTTGTCATTGCTGGTTTGGCTTACAAATCTATCATTGCTCCAGGAAGCCACCAAATATTTGAGAAAATATATGACGATAAAACCTCGTCATATTCTTCTTTAAAGATAACACCCAAACCCTCTGTTTCTATATCTCCCGATAATCTGAACAGTTCTAATGCGATTCTGATCCGGCTAGCAGATCATATCATCCTGATGCAAAAAAACAGCGAAGAAAAAATATATCCCGCTTCTTTGACCAAAATGATGACAGCCCTTGTTGCGATAGAAAATTTACCTGATCTGAAGGAGAAAGAAATCAAACTTACCAATGCAACGTTTCAGGGGCTGTACAAAGCAGATGCATCAATGGCAGGTTTCCAGCCGGGTGAGCAGGTCAAGGCAATCGATCTGTTATACGGAGTAATGCTGCCAAGCGGTGCGGAGTGCTGTGGTGGACTTGCTGATCAGATTGCGGGATCAGAGCAGGGATTTGTAAAGAAGATGAATCAAAAGGCGGCAGATCTTGGTATGGAGAATACCCATTTTGAAAACTCAACTGGACTTCAGAATGAAAACCACTACACAACTGTCAAAGATCTGGCTATTCTTTTAAGCTATGCTTTGCAAAATGCTACTTTCAGGGAGATTTTTACTTCATCCCGTCATTCCACACAACCTACTAATAAGCACCCTGGTGGGATAACCTTTTACAGTACCATGTTTGAAGATCTCAACAATCAAAACATTATTGGCGCGGAAATATTAGGAGGGAAAACTGGGTATACCGATGAGGCCGGTCTATGTCTCGCGAGTCTCGGCAAAGTGGATAAACAGGAATATATCCTGATAACAGCCGGTGCAAAAGGAGATCATCATTCGGAACAGTATAATATTATCGATGCATTGGAAGTGTACAACAGCATAGGAAAATAATGAGTTCAAACTCTTTGTAATATAAACAGTCGTTGCTTGAAACTGATTTTTCGTTGTGTTTCAAGCTCATCGAACTTTATCGAATAGGCAGCTTGGTCGCGGTCGACAGCGACTACTTCGCCAGCGCCCATTATATTGTGAACAATCCGGTCACCCGGCTTGAAGGAAAGTGCGGAATCTGAATATTCCAACATTCTTTCGCTGTTACTGATCTTCCAATTTGTTTGATATATCAGACTATCATCCAATTCGTCCGTGTAAGCAAGCAGGGTTTTATCCACATTAAAGATGAAACGTGACGGATAACGATACGATCCATCCAGATTGCGTCCTTCGGCATCACTGAGAAATAATGCTTTTTCCGCACGGGTGAATGCGACGAAGGCCAGCCTCCTTTCTTCTTCCATGCCCTCAAGGGTCGCAGTCTTTTTGGATGGGAACACGCCCTCTTCAAGTCCGCAGAGAAATACATATGGGAACTCCAAGCCCTTGGCTGCATGCACGGTCATCAATTTAACCGCGTTCTTGCCGGAAGCCGCGTCTGCGTTCGTCAGCATCGCCACATGAGCCAGATAGTTTTCCAGCATGCATTCCTCGCCGCAGGAAGTCTCGTATTCATAGACCGATTGTTTTAGTTCTGCCAAATTGTCCAGCCGCTCCTGACTGCCTTCTGTCCGGAGCATCGCTTCATAACCGCTCTGGTCAAGAACTGCGTTCAAAAGATCTGATATTGGCATATCCTGATAACCAGAGGAAAAACGATCAATTAGAGCAAGGAACCGCTTCGCCTTGGTGCTATTGAAAATTTCATTATCAATTGTTCTCTCAAAAGCATTATAAAGCGAACAGTGATTCTGCGCAGCGAAATTCTGCAAGAACTTCATTCGCCGCTCGCCAATACTGCGTTTTGGCACATTGACTACCCGCAGAAAAGAAAGATCATCTTTATAAACGATCAAACGCAGATAGGACAGGGCGTCCTTAATTTCCATTCGTCCGAAGAACTGCACACCGCTGTATATTTTGTACGGCAATTCTTCCTTCAAGAATATCTCTTCCAGAGTACGGGAGATGTAGTGGGCGCGATACAGGATCGCGACGTCGCTGAGCTTCTCGCCTTGGTCGGCCAGTCCTTTGATCTGCAATGCGATCCATTTTGCCTCTGCTTGATTTGTCTTGGCATGGTGGTATAAAACCGGGATTCCGTCTGCCAACATTGGCAGCAAATCCTTTTTTATGCGGTTTTTATTGTTCTCGATCAGGGAATTAGCCACAGCCAAAATCTGCGGCGTAGACCGATAATTATGCATCATCATGATAGAGCGAGCATCTGGAAACTCTTTATCAAAGTCCAAAAGATACCGCACATTGGCTCCCCGCCAGGTGTAAATCGTTTGATCCGGATCGCCCACAATAAAGAGGTTTTTGTGATGCCCGCACAACACCTTCATCAGGCGATACTGCAGCTCGTCAATGTCCTGATACTCGTCGACCATGATGTATTCCAGACGCTGCTGCCACTTTAATCTGATCTCTTCATTGATGCTGAAGATATACAGTACATATTTGATCAGGTCATTATAGTCAAGGCCAAAGCATTTCTTCTCCTGATAAAGATATCCGAAGAAGATTATATCATCCGCTTCCACTGCATTCAGATACTTCTGATGCAGCTTTTCAAGCGGAAGCGCGATCATGTCTTCGTAGTACTCCGGATTCTTGAATATTTTTCGTATCTCGATCATATCCCGCGCTTTTGAGAAAGTCATGTGACGCAGCGTTAGACCGCGCTCTTCATAGATGATCTTCAGCATTGTGTCTATATCAGAGTTGTCCAGCACCAAAAAGCTCTTAGGATACTGCACAGCGTTGATATCTTCTTGAAGAACGGAGACGCAAAAGCTATGGAAAGTGCTGATATAACCCGTATCGTTGTCGCCGGTTAGACGACGGATACGCTTTTTCATCTCATTCGCGGAT
>JAQUZH010000192.1 GCA_028691445.1 Bacteroidales bacterium
TATACGTTGTTCGATATTCGCTACGAACAGTATGTGAAAGGCTATTTTGATTTCTCCAAACAGTATTACATTGATGATAAAAACTCGCTGGCGGTGCATCTGGGTGGGGGAGTGGCCATGCCGTATGGAAACTCCGAGATTGTGCCGTTTGAGAAACGTTTCTTTTCCGGAGGGGCCAACAGTGTGCGAGGCTGGTCGGTGCGATCGCTGGGTCCGGGCACCTA
Organism: Bacteroidales bacterium; assembly: GCA_028691445.1. Taxonomy (GTDB): domain Bacteria; phylum Bacteroidota; class Bacteroidia; order Bacteroidales; family JAQUTK01; genus JAQUTK01. Next base: position 225 of record JAQUZH010000192.1, read on the forward strand.
TTCCGGTGTATCACGGCGGATCGATTATGTCAATCAATCGGGCGACGTCAAACTGGATGCAAACATAGAATACCGTAGTAAGTTGTTCTGGAAGCTTCAGATGGCCGTTTTCATTGACATGGGTAATATTTGGACCATTCGCGACTATGCCGAACAACCCGGTGGCGTCTTTGACGTGAAGAGTTTTTACAAACAGATAGCCGGGGCCTATGGAGCCGGTATGCGACTTGATTTTAACTACTTTCTGCTCCGTCTCGACTTTGCTATGAAGGCCTACAATGCTTCAGCCGGTGCAACCAAATGGCCCCTGTTCCAACCAAGAATCAATCGCGATATGGCGATCCATTTTGCGATCGGCTATCCGTTCTGATCGGTTTACGAAGCCAATCAGAAAGATTCTTTCAACTTTTTCATTCCGAACGGCGGTTATGTCGCTCGCTCTTTGTACTTTTGCACCACTAATGACAGTCATAGTAATTATCAAAATGTACGAATAGTTATGCTCAAAAAGATTTTATCGATTTCCGGAAAGCCGGGATTGTTTCGCTTGGTTTCTCGTGGAAAAAACATGATTATTGTGGAATCTCTTGTGACGGGTACCCGTCAGCCGGCATATTCCAATGAAAAGATTGTATCACTGGGAGATATTGCTATCTTTAAAGAAGATGGAGAAGAACCACTTCGTGATGTACTGAAAGCGATCAAAGCAAAAGAAAACGGAGCACAGGTAGCTCTCTCTTCTAAGGCATCCAACGATGATCTGAAGAAGTTTCTGGGTGAAGTGCTTCCTGATTTTGACCGGGTACGTGTCTATCCTTCCGATATTAAGAAGCTGATCAGCTGGTATAATTTGCTTGTGGAGAAGAGTGTTGACTTTGAAACAGTGGAAGAAGCTTCTACAGAAGAGGTTGCTCTTACTGAAACTGCTGCAAAGGAAGCTCCTGTTGCCAAACCGGTACAGGCGAAAGTAAAGACTCCAAAGCCTGCAAGTGCTAAAGTAAGCACGATCAGAAAGACGAGCAAGGATAAGTAATCTGGTGCTTGCTATCCACAAAAAAAGCGGTTGCTCTTCGTAGAGCAACCGCTTTTTTGTGGATATGGGAGAGTCCAGCAAAGGGGAGATGATCAAAGAAACTTCTCCCTTTTCTGAAGGTTGAACAGTCCCAACATAATAAATACGATACTGCTGATGATGAGAAAGAGACGATTGTTGAACAGTGTCTCCGCCCAAATGGCAGGGTGAATTCGTTTGGGAACTTCAAAGGGGTTCAGAAAGATATTCCACATCGAATTATCAAAAAAGACGGATGACATAAAGAGCAATACGATGCTGGTAATGATAATCAACACGGCTGTCGCATTGCCGTTGCGCAGCAATGTGGAATAGAAAAAGGCCAGATTGCCCATAAACAACACCGGAAACATCAGCTGCCCAGCTATCTCAAACGGATTGGCAGGGTAGAGCAGGATATAGGCGGTGCCGGCATATAGCACAAGGATGAAGAAGATCTCAATGTAGATCATTATCAGACGAAAGAACCATACTTTAAACTTGTAATTGGGAATGCAAAACAGAATCTCCAGGATACGATGGTCTGCGTCGTTCTGAATGCCAAAGACTGCCGGATAGAAGATTAACAGCAACGCCGGAAGAAAGAGCTGTCCGTAGATGGTTGACTCACTGGGTATGTTGCCATCCCATGCTGTCTGAAACATCAGGTAACAGAACAGCAGGAAGCCGGTAAGCATAAACCAGAGGAACTTTCCTCCAAAGATAATCTTCATATTGAAGGAGGCTAACTTGCCTATTGTTTTTGTGGCTTGTATGAAATTCATATCAGTTTCTTTATAAGTTCTTTAATAAACAGAGATAAGCATCTTCCAGATTCGGCTCTGTACGTACCGCATTAGCCTGTGGCGCTTCTGTTGAAATGTAACGTACACTCACCATATCTCCATCTTGCATGTGGTTGACGATCAGTCGCGGATCCAGGGTCTCAAACAGTTCAGGAGTGATGTCAAATGTCCATACTTTGTTTTGAGCCAGATAGATCATATCTGTAGGCTTGCCATAATATTTCAGTTCGCCTTTATTGATCACAGCTACCTGGTTACAACTGCTGGCGATATCTTCAATGATATGGGTCGAGAAGATAACGATACGGTCGCGACTCAGTTCAACGAGCAGGTTACGGAATCGGATACGCTCCCTTGGATCTAGTCCGGCGGTTGGTTCGTCGACCACCAGAATACGCGGCAGGTGAAGCAGAATAAGGGCAATACCGATACGCTGTTTCATACCTCCGGAGAAGGAGTTGATCTTCGCATCTTTCTTCTCGTACATGTGAACTGCCTTGAGCACATATTCCAATCGTTCGCTACGTACTTTAGAATCCATCAGACCTTTCAGGATCGCTTGATAATCCAGGTAATCCCATGCGGACATGGTTTCGTAGGTACCAAACTCCTGCGGCAGGAATCCGATCAGACTTTGTAGCTCTTCACGGTATTTCTTGGTATCCATTCCATTGATCCAGATGGTTCCGTAACTCTGTTCAAGGATACCGGTCACGATACGCATCAGGGTTGATTTTCCTGCACCGTTGGGTCCCAAAAGACCAAACATACCGGTTTGGATCTCAAAGGATACTCCCCGGAGGGCTTTGAATGGTATGCGACGCTTGCCAATAACAGGAATACTCTTGATGATTGTATAGAACGTGCGGCGTGTGTCTGCAAACCTACCGGTCAATCGCTCTACATTGATCTCATTGTCATAGAGGTAGTTGGATATTTGTCGTATGAGGATACCCAGCGCCCACAAGATAGCAATGGTGATGCACAGTGGCATATTGTCCATGCGTTTGAAGAGCAAGTAGACTGTCAGTACCGGAAATCCGAAATAGAGGGTACGGTCTATATAGTGTACGATCTTGTTGTTGGCACCTGCTAAGAAATAGAGGTACTGACGTAGCTTTGTCCACAAACTGAGGCATCCTGCACAGGTGGTCACTGACATGAAGAAGATCCATGTACGGCTATCGAGATAGACGATGGCCAGGTAACCGGTAAAGCCAAAGAACACTACTTGCCAAAGAATACCGGCGAAGTCAAACAGACGTTGGTATTTCTTTGCCAATCCCAACCGCTCACGCAGCTGAAGACCACTTTGCCATTGACGAATAAACAGGTGTGGCCAGTCGTATATCTTGACCAGATTGCGGATGGTGATCACAATCGGCTCATCTTCTGAGATGACTTTCTTATTTGCCAGACGCACGGTGGTGCGGATGAAATAGGTAACACCCGGTATAAGAGTCACGAGAAGCATGAAATGAAGCAATTGATAGAAGATACCATCCACTCGAGCCCAGATATAAAATATTCCGGCTCCAAAGAGAGCGAGGTGCAATAGATGGATGGCATGATTCAATTCCTTATACCATTTGATGATGTTCTCCATTGAGATATACACGGTCGGAACTAACACGAGTGTCAGCAATGCCGAGAAGGAGAGTCCGCCGATCACTGTGATGGCAAACGGGGCACCTATCGCACCGGCATATTCATCATCGCCCATGGCCATCGGCAGCAAGGCGATACAGGTGGTTATGGAGGTGATCAAGATCGGACGCATACGGGCAAAGCCACTGGTGATCATCGCTCTGTTGCGGGTATACCCTCTGCTTCGGAGAATATTGGCATAGTCGATCAGGATAATACCGTTATTCACAACGACTCCAAGTAAAATTAGTAATCCAATCATTGTGTTGGCATTCAACAAACTATTGCCTGTGATCACTAAAGCGAGCAGCGAACCAATAGCTGCCAGTGGTATGGAGAACATGAGAACGAACGGAGTGATTACTGATTCGAATACCGAAGCCAGAATCATAAAGATCAGGATCAGGGAGGCAATGATCAAAAACTCGAATTCTCCCATTGATTCTTTCTCACGATCCACCTGCAAGGCGATACCGGCAGGCAGATTATAGTCTTCGACTAACTGGTCTACCTCATCTTGATATCCTTTTAAGATATCCTTTGGAAGATCCTCGCTCTGAGTTATGTAGTATGAGACTGTAATTTCACGATCTCTGTTTACGCGGATCACTTCTGCGGTACCGCGTGAATATTTCACTTTCGCGATTTGTTGAAGCTGATGCAGTCCGCTGTTTGCGTCGGGTATCATCACCTGTCGCAAGTCATCAACGGTTTTGTTGCGTTGCTGCTCCAGTTTCTTTTCCTCTTCTTCGGTTATGTCATCTTTTATTACGATGTCATATTCATCTTCACCGAGCTTGAGCGTAGTTCCGGTGCTCAACTCTTTGTTGAGCGAATTGAGTCCGGCGGTTATGTTCTGCCGGCTGATGTCGTAAGAGGAGAGGAGGATCGGGTCGAAGCCAAGCTGTATCTCCCGTTGTCTGCCACTGAAAGTCGTATTACTTGAACTGATGAACTCCTTCTGTTGGAGCTGATAACGAATGTCATTGGCTACAAGAACCATGGTTTCATAGTCGGATCCTTTGACAATGATTTTTTCAGAGTTGTCTCCAATACCCAGCAAACTCATGAATCCGTTCATCGCACTGGATGCGCTGTTTCCTGAATTACCGCTGCTTCCGGCAGATACCCTTACATATACGTTTTCGTTGAAGTTCACACGGCTT